>CAIQIE010000102.1 GCA_903871805.1 uncultured Planctomycetaceae bacterium
GAGATTTTCCAGAGAAAAGCCGTGTGGGAGGCTGTGCGGGTGCCTGGGAAAGTTGGGGATGTCACCGGCTGAAACTGCCGTTGTTGTGTCATACGAGCGGTTTGATCCCTGCAGGCGTTGCGAGCAAACTGTCAGGCAGTTAAGGCAGGTCTGTCAAACATCTTAAAGTCGGTGCCTGCGAAACGACGAAAATTATCGTGGCGATTGTCATCCTGTTGTGGCGGTGACTGCAGAATTTCTGCAGTCACAGTGGGGAGGCCAGGAAGCACAATAGGCTGATTCGCCGGGGGGCCTGTTCAGCTTCAGTCGTAACGGAAGGGATGTCCGGACAAGACTGTGGTTCGTTTATTCGTGCCATGTTGAACTGTGCTCAAAGTGCCTTGTGCAGGCACTGGGATTGCCCGCACGCAATCCAGAGAACGACCCTTGTCAAGCCAATCGATTTGAATTGAGTTTCGGCTGTTCACCACAGCGCACGGCCTGAGAACCGTGTTTCCGAAATTCAACGGTCGGTTTTGACGATCCGATCTTCCAGGAAGGAGGAGCGGATGGTGCAGTGTGAACTGATTGGAGAGCCCGCCCATGAAGACGATCTTCACTACTGGTCAGGTAGCAAAGATCTGTAAAGTTGCCCCACGTACAGTCTCGAAGTGGTTCGATTCCGGACGACTAAGAGGCTATCGAATTCCTGGTTCACAAGATAGACGCATTCCTCGCGAACATCTGATCCGGTTCCTCAAGGAACACGGAATGCCATTAGGCGAGCTGGAAGACGAAGCGATGGGCAAGATTCTGCTCGTTGGATCTGACATTGTGACTCGTTCGAGTCTCAATGAAATGATTTCCAACGACGACTTTAAGATCGAAATTGCTGCCAGCGGCTTCGAAGCCGGGATTCAGGCAGAGTCGATTCACCCCGATTGCGTGGTGATTGACTTTGTTATGGGTCGCGAAGAAGCTCTGATGATTGCTCAGAACCTTCGTAAGAATTCAGAATTCAACGAAACCGTTCTGATCGGTCTGTTGAGCGACGAGGATAATGCCTCTGGCTTTGACCGCTCGGTGTTTAACGAGACATTCCGTAAGCCGTTCGATGCAGCGTTGCTGGCCGAGCGAATTCGGACTCTTGTGAATCGCCGCAAACAGCTGGCCTGAGAAACCAGCTGCGAGACTCGATGATCTGACCACGTCGAGAGAAAATTGACCATCGAAGAATTCTTCGGGATTCTTCGATGGTTTTTTTATGCGCCCCGGTTCCGAGGTATTTCACAGGCCCGGCACTGCCGCTTCCCGCAATTGGGCGTTACTCCAGCAGGAGATTTTCCATCAGCTGGATGGCCGCCGGGCCAACGAGCACGACGAAGATTCCGGGGAAGATAAACAGGACCAGCGGGAAGATCATCTTCACGGCGGTCTGCTGCGCTTTTTCTTCCGCAAGTTGTCGCCGTTTGACTCGCATGGTTTCGGAGTGAATGCGGAGAGCCTGCCCGATGGATGAACCAAAGCGATCCGCCTGAATCAGAATTGCTGCCAGAGCCCGAACATCGTCGACGCCGGTCCGCACACCAAGATCATGTAACACCTCCCGACGCTGCTTCCCCATCTGCAGCTGCATATTCGCGGTCGCAAGTTCTTCGCAAACTTCCGGAGCCCCATCCTTCATCTCTTCGGAAACCCGTCGCATTCCCTGATCAAGCCCAAGTCCCGCTTCGACGCAGACAACGAGCAGGTCCAGAGCATCCGGCAGCTGCAGGAAGATTTTTTCCTGGCGGCCTGACCGCAACGAACTCAGAATCAGCTCTGGAATGTAAAACGAAAGCCCGCCGGCGACAACTGGAATCATCCACGCATTGCCGACGAATCCCTTGCCGACCATGACCCACGAAAGTCCGCCCGCCAGCCCAAGGATGAGGGCCAGTGTTTTCAGGGCCAGAAAGTTCACAACGGCATTCGAACGGGAAAATCCGGCGTTTGCGAGGCGGTTTTTCAGATGATTCTGCTCGGTTTCGGACTTTGGTTCCAGAGCCCTGGACAGAGTGGGAGCAGTCTTTTCGACGATGGTGGTCACGGTGGTACGTCGTCCACCCGTGAGATCCAGTTCCCGACGTTGTCTTTTCAGAGGATTTCTGAATTCCTCAAGTCGTGTGGCCGCTCGGGATTTGGTACGCAGGAGTGTGCTGGTCACGGCCCAGAAGCCTGCCGCGCCGGCAGCGAACAGGGTATACGGCAGAAGCTGTTCGTAGTTCATAGGGAGATTTCCTGTTGGTCAGCAGCTGAAACAAGGCCGTTGGTCTGTCGGTGACAGGAACCCTGGTACGGAATTTCACGGCTGCGCTGCAAACTCCGGCAGAGTCGGATAATGTCGTATGACCACATTTTGATCAGACTTTTATGTTGACAATTCTGTGGATGACGTAGCCACCAAAGCATTGCGCGGCGACCGCACAAAAGATCATCTTACGGCCCAGATCTCTGTTGAACAGGAGTGCCACATAGTCCGGATTCAGCGTGTACACGGTCAGAAAAAGTACAATGGGCAAAGCCATCAGGACCGCACCGCTCATCCGCCCTTCCCCTGTCAGGGCTTTGACCTGCCCCAGAATCTTGAATCTCTCCCGAACCAGCGAGCTAATTTTTCCCAGAATTTCCGCAAGGTCACCACCGGCCTGCCGCTGAATTGCCACGGCCGTCACAAAAAACTGCAGGTCCATGTTGGGCATACGCAGCAGCATGTTGCGAAGTGCCTGATCAACAGGGACACCCAGGTTCTGTTCCTCATAGACGTTGCGAAATTCCATGGAGATCGGAGCGGGCATCTCAGTCGCCACGACATTCAGTCCAGCCGCCAGACTGTTACCTGAACGCAGCGCTCGCGAAAGCAACTCCAGTGCATCCGGTAGCTGCTTTTCAAAACTCCGAATGCGTTTTCTGCGACGCAGCAGCAGCCAGCCCCAGGGCATTGAGAACCCGGCCAGTGCAGCGGCAGGCAGCATCGTGTTGGGTAGTCGCATCGCTGTCGCCATCAGCAGAACTGCCGCAGCTGAGACAAAGCAGATGACAAAAAAAGATTCGACTCGAATCGGCGAATCTGCCTGCCGAAACAGCAACGGCAGATTTTCAAACCGCTGGATCAGCCGGCCAAAGAAGCCCTGAGCTGTGGTCAGACCGTCACGAAGGATCTCACTGGCAATCTCTCCGCGGTTCGCCGGAGAACGTCCGGTGAAGGCAATCAGACGCGTTTCGAGATCTGTGTCGGCACGCCCCTGAAACAGGGACATCAGCCCCATCACCAGCGCAAGTACGCCGATGAAAGCCGATCCCAGTATAAGGTAATTCGGATCCATAATTCAAAGTCCTGACCGCAACCGGCGATTGTCCGGTGCTGTCTGATTTTTATCGGAAAGATCGCTGCCCCCGGCAGGTTTCACGCCGCCACGTTCACCAGGGAAACCGCTCTGAGATCACATTCAGCAACACGCAGTGTCCGGAATACTGCGTTGAGTGTGTGACTGCAGAGAACACCGTCGCGGTCACTGCAGCCACAGGTCTTAAAACCGCCGATGTCAGTGCGTCTTCATGTGGCGCTGGGTAAAGAGTCCCCCGGGAAGACGAATTCCGCTGGTTTCGAGATGTTCGATACAGCGGGGACGAACCCCTGTGGATTCAAAGTGCCCATAGGCTTTTCCCTGTTCGGTGATCCCATCCTGAATGAATCGAAAAATGTCCTGCATGACAATCACATCCCCCTCCATACCGATTACTTCTGTGATGTAGGTGACTTTTCGCGGACCGCCCTGAAGTCGACTGGCCTGAACAATCAGATTCACGGCAGATGCTATCTGCTTGCGAATGGACATGAGCGGCATTTCATAACCGCTCATATTGACAAGCGTCTCAATTCGGGAGATGGCATCGCGGGGATTATTGGCATGCACAGTGGTGAGCGAACCATCATGCCCCGTATTCATCGCCTGCAGCATGTCCAGCGTTTCACCTCCGCGACATTCTCCGATGATGATCCGGTCAGGACGCATACGCAATGCATTTCTGACCAGATCCGTTGCCGTGATGCGTCCTTTTCCCTCAATGTTCGGAGGGCGTGTTTCCAGACGCAGGACGTGTTCCTGCTGCAATTGAAGTTCGGCCGCATCTTCAATTGTAATGACGCGGTTCTCGTTGGAAATAAAACTGGACAGCGTATTCAACAGTGTGGTTTTTCCGGATCCGGTACCACCACTGATAATCATATTCAACCGGGCTTTCATCGCGCCCTCGAGGAACATCACCATCTCCGGAGTGAATGCTCCAAACTTCAGCAGATCCTCCAGTGTCAGTGGGTTGGAGCCAAAGCGACGAATTGTCAGTGATGGGCCATCCAGAGCCAGTGGCGGGATGATGGCGTTCAGTCGCGATCCATCCGGAAGTCGCGCGTCCACCATCGGCGATGTTTCATCAATACGGCGACCGACTCGCGACACAATTCGATCCAGAATCTGAAGCAGATGATCGTTGTCACGAAACATCACGTCCGATCGCTGAATTCGCCCATTCTTTTCCACGAACACATTCTTCGGACCGTTGATCATGATGTCCGCGATACCTTCCTCCTTCAGAAGAATTTCCAGCGGACCAAATCCGAAAGCCTCATCCAGTACCTCTTCAACCAGACGCTCTCGCTCCGATCGATTCAGAAGTGGATTCTCCGTATCGCACAGATGCTCCACCACGACGCGGATCTCGCGACGCAGGGAATCCCCTTCCAGTTCCGATACCCGTGTCAGATCCAGTTTTTCAACCAGTTTGCCATGAATGTGTGACTTCAACGCTTCGAAGTCGCCGTTGTTTTGTCTTCCTGATCTGATAGGAGCAAGCATGACGTTTTCTCAGTTCCATCCCGACGGACATCCGGCCGTATGCAGCTCGATCACCTCGGTATGATCTGCCGCCAGTACCTGGACACGGCACTGAACGAAGTTGCTGTCAAAAGCAGACTTCCCACCAACTAACAGAAAACCCCCTGTAGGTTTCCCCTTCGGAAAATAGGTTACAAAACGGACCGCCGTCGGGACGTTTTGGGGGAATCCTTCCTCGATGAAAAACTTCTCCCGGTTAGCGGAAGGCACGCAATACGCGAAACCAGTGGAATCCGCAAAATCTGCAAAGCACTCCGGCGGTAAACGCCCGGCATGGCTTGATGCCATTTTGCAACAAGGAAATGTTTAAATAGTGTTTATAAGTTCACACGTAATCGTGGTGGAAAGCCCTCTCAAGCGGCGGAGTGCCGGGACTGCTGCATCTCAGATTCCAGGAAATTCCACGGGTGATTCGAGAATCTCTGCGGCGGCATTCGGCGAAATTCCAGCGAAGATTGGAAATGCGAAACGGGATGATTGAGGCTTTGTTGGATTCCGGTTAAGACTCCCACTGCCAGGCGGGCGGATGTGCCGCGCCGTTTGGCGAAATCCTCCAAAATTTTGCACAAGCACCTGCGATCCATGGTAAGGCGTGCGAGGATTTCCCCGTGAAAGATTTAGAAGTCAACAGAGCCAGGACACGGACGGAACATGAGTCGACACATTTTTGTCACGGGTGGAGTTGTCAGTTCTCTCGGAAAAGGACTGACATCCGCTTCGATTGGGATGCTTCTGGAACGCCGTGGCTTGAAAGTGCGGATGCAGAAACTGGATCCGTACCTGAACGTCGATCCCGGCACGATGAGCCCGTATCAGCACGGAGAGGTGTACGTACTGGATGATGGATCAGAGACAGATCTGGACCTCGGGCACTACGAACGCTTTACCTCCGGTGTGTTGAATCGGGATTCCAACTACACCACAGGGCAGATCTATTCCTCAGTCATTGAAAAAGAGCGCCGTGGCGAGTACCTCGGACGTACGGTCCAGGTTGTTCCGCACATCACCGACGAAATCAAGGCGTGCATCCTGAGTCTGGCGACACCGGATGTCGACGTGGTGATTACGGAACTTGGCGGCACGGTCGGTGATATCGAGGGCCTGCCGTTTCTCGAAGCCATTCGTCAGATTCCGCTGGATATTGGCAAAGAAAACTGCATGTTCATTCACCTCACACTGGTGCCTTACCTGAAGGCCGCACGTGAGGCCAAGACAAAGCCAACGCAGCACAGCGTGCAGCAGCTTCGAGAAATTGGAATTCAGCCCGATATTCTGATTGTGCGAACGGAGCGGCCAATTGGTCGTGAGCATACAGACAAGATTGCGCTTTTCTGCAACGTGGAAAAGCGAGCGGTGATTGAAGAGGTGGATAAGGAATTCTCGATCTACGAAGTTCCGGTTGGTCTGGTCGAGCATGGACTGGACGAGCTGATCTGCAAAAAGCTGAATCTGAACGCCGGCCCGCTTCAGATGGAAGATTATCGCCAGCTTGTGCATCGCATTCGCAATCCCCGTAACGAGGTCACCATTGCCGTTGTTGGCAAGTACATCGAGCATCGGGACGCCTATAAGTCCATCTACGAATCACTGGACCATGCCGGATTTTCTCATTCTACACAGATCAATGTCAAACGCATCGAAGCGGAAGAACTGGAGCGTCAGGGGCCAGAGATGCTCCTGAAAGGTGTTGATGGACTCCTCGTTCCCGGTGGCTTCGGCATGCGAGGCATTGAAGGGAAAATTCAGGCAATTCAGTTTGCCCGGGAACACGAGATTCCGTTCTTCGGCATTTGCCTCGGCATGCAGTGTGCCGTGATCGAGTTCGCCCGCAACGTTCTCGGTCTGCAGGATGCCAACAGCAGCGAGTTCTCTTCCGACACTCCGCATCCCGTGATTTGTCTGCTGGAAGGTCAGAAGACCATCAATCGCAAGGGGGGAACCATGCGATTGGGGGCTCAACCCTGTGTGCTGACTCAGGGCACCCGGACCCACAAAGCCTATGGCGTCGCAGAAATCAGCGAGCGCCATCGCCATCGCTACGAGTTCAATCCCAACTACCGGCGTGAGTTTGCTGCCGCGGGAATGGTAATCTCCGGGGCAAGCCCGGACAGCAGCCTCGTCGAAATTGTTGAACTCGCCGCTCATCCATGGTTCGTTGCCGTGCAATACCATCCGGAATTCAAATCCAAGCCTCATAAACCACATCCTCTGTTCCGCGATTTTGTTGAAGCCTGTCTGCAAAGACGGCAGGGGCGAACGGCAATTCAATCCCCGGATTCCTCGCGCACGCAGGGCTGATGTCCGTTTGCTGCCGTGAAAGGCTTCAACGCCTTTCACTGGCCGTGGCGCGCTTTCTGTTGCGATGCACCACGGTTGCGTCGTCGCAGAAAGCGGATTATCGTGCTCGCAGTACTGTTCCCACACACGCGTTTGCCGCATCCGTTCCAGGGGAAACGAAGCCAGTGAAGAAAAGGACTTCCGCTGCCGTGCATGATCTGACCGTTATCGATAGCTACATTTCGGATTTTCCCCAATCCACTCAGAAAGTTCTGCTGCAGCTGCGGCAGGTCATCCGCGAGGCTGCTCCTGACGCCCTGGAAGCCATCAAGTATCGAATTCCAACGTTCGTGCTCAATGGCAACCTGGTGCATTTTGCCGCATTTAACCGGCACATTGGTTTCTACCCTACCCCGTCGGCAATGCTGCACTTCCAAAAGGAACTCGCTCCGTATCCGTCCGCAAAGGGCTCCGTTCAGTTCCTGCTGAACCAGCCCATGCCATGGGATCTGATTCGGGAAATGGTGCTGTTTCGAGTCGCTGAGGTGCAAGGGGCGAAGACGGCAACCGTCGCCAAAACGTCGGCCCGCACCAAAACCGCAAACCCACCGAAGAAAACGCGGACTGCTCCCACGGACGCTGGGAACGCATCAAAACATACCGCTGAAGCATCAACCGCGAAAACCAGGAAGGTGCCCAAACCCGACGCCAACTCTGCCAAAAACGGTCGCAGCGTTCCCGGAAAGAAAACGAAGTAATCACACCATCGCCATCACCCGCTGGACCGAAGCCTCGCCAGCGCAGCCTCGCGGACACCACGGCAGGTCCAACCCGACACCCTGGCCCCCCTTAGCGGATCAACAAAAACTCGGGAGTCATCACAACGGCCCAGAGCAGATCTTCAATTTCCTGAACTGTGGGATCCGGACTGAGCATTTCCTGCAGTGCCACGGCTTCCTCCGTGGAAGGCGAACGCGACCAGGCGAACCGACAAACATGCTGAATCAGACCGTCCCGGTCACTCTGCCATTGCGCCTTCAGCGTCGTGGCACCATGGGACAGAAATCCCGCCAGTGTGGACCCATTGGAAAGATCGATGGCTTCCAGCGTTGTCAGTTCTTCAGGACGCATTGAGACAATCTGTTCACGATGAGGACGGCCAAGCGACCGCATCAGAAAGTCATTTTTTATAAGCCCGGCGCGGACCATGCGAATTTCACCGTTGAAAGCCTGATCCAGCAGGTTGCTGCCTGTTCCGTTAACGGCTTCGCTCCAGACGGACAATGCCGGTACGACTGTCACAGGCAGCCAATCGCCGCCGATAACTGCCGCACGCCCGTCACGCACTTCCGGGACCTGGGGATTCCATTGCCATGATTCATCTGACGCCAGAATTCTGACGGCACCATCCGGCATTCGAATTCGGGCTTCAAGGAATAGTCCGGCGGCGTTTGGGGTACTTCCGCCGTTTGTGGCAACGACCAGAAGTGAGTTCTCACCCTTCTTCAGCAGATGTTGAATACTGATGGCCCGCGGCTGATGCCACTCCGTGCCCTGCTCGGCCTTCTGGCCATTGATAAATAATGTGAAGCCGTTGTCACAGGTAATCAGGACAGCGGCACTTGCAATTTCTGTTTCGATAGCAAAGGTTTTCCGCAGGCTGATTGACTCGTTCGCCGGAGGTGCCGCGCCGTTGGCAGCGCTATCGCCCCAGATCCATTTCCCCGTCAGCGGCGTCATTGCAGCCTTCTCGGCGGATTGCCTGGTACGAATCACCGGCGCATCGAACACCGTCGGAGCCGCTGATGTCAGTTGCCAGACAGCATCAATGAACTGCTCGGCCGTCATTCTTCGTGCGACCGGGCCATTCCATTTGAAGGCGGTTGCAGGCCTCGATTCATCACTCGAACGAGTGTGCGTCTGCGACTGATACGCTTCTGAAGTGGCAATCAGCACCAGGATCGACTTCAAATCGTAGTGCTCTGCGACCAGCGAGGAGGCCAGGTAATCCAGGAGATCAGCGTTCCACGGTGGAGACTGCATTGCATCCAGCGGATGCACAATTCCATGGCCCATCAGGCGGTACCACAGGCGGTTCACAATCGTTCGTGAAAATCGCCCATTCTCCGGATGCGTCATCAGCGAGGCCAGCTGCCGCAGACGCTCTTCACGAGGCGCCGCGGGATCGATCTGGCCAATCTCCGGAAACAGCCATGACGCCTGCGCTTTGCGTCCCAGAGGTTTGTCGCAACGATGAATCTCCGGTGGTGCTGAGGCGTAGACGGCGGCCAGTCCCCAGGACTCATCCAGCTTCCAGCGATCAATGAAACTGTCATGGCACGAGGCACATTTCAGGTTGATTCCCAGGAAAGACTGCGCAACACTCTGGGCAAACTGAATTTCGACCGTCTGCCCCGCACTGACCTCACCACGCCAGCGAATCCCGTCAATGTAACCCTGGCTGGCAGGTGTCGGCGGAGCAATCAATTCGCGGGCAAACTGATCGAATGGCTTATTCGTCAGCAAGGCGTCGTAGAGCCACCCGCTGATCTGCTGCCGCCCCCCGGTAATAAAGCCCGTCCCGCTGTAATCATTTCGCAGCAGATCGTTAAAGAACGTCAGCCAGTGATCGGCGTAAGAAATGTCATCTGACAGCAGCTCACGAACCACGCGTTCACGTTTGTCGGGAGAACTGTCATTCACAAACTGCTGCAGCTTTTCCGGCGATGGAAGCAGCCCCACAAGGTCCATGGAGACACGTCGCAGAAATGTGGCATCGTCGATTGAACCCGGGATCGAAGTTCCCTGCTGCTGCATCGCATGATCAAGAATCCTGTCAATCGGATTTGTGCGACCATTGGTGGCTTCTGGAAGTTCAGGCATGCGTGGCCGGAGGGGCGGTTCCCATGCGACAGGAGCGAAAGAGAATCCCGGCTCCCAGGCAGCGCCATCGGCAATCCAGCGAGTCAACGTTTCGATTTCCCGAGCTGTCAGACGCGGTTTGTCATCGGGGGGCATCTGCCGCTTCTGGTCCTGACTGCGTACAAGTTCCAGCAGCTGGGATTCCTCCGGCCTGCCGGCGACAACGTGCCCGGAATCCAGAAGCAGCTCTCCTGTATTAAGCGAAAAACTGCCCTTGGCCTCCCGCCCACCATGACACGGCACGCAGTGCGTTTTCAGAATGGGCATCACGCTGTGGGAAAAATCGTCAGGCATCTGCTGCGCCTGCAGGCCACGAACGCAGCTGACAACCAGACACACCCAGGCTGTGATGCAGAAATTTTGTCCAGTCACGTTTGACTCCAGCTGACAGGGCCCGTTCTTCGCACGCATGAAAAATACACGTCCGGAATATCAGACGCTCCGGAATCCTGTCCCACGGGGCAGGTGGCCGGCAGTATAAGAAATCTGAGGCAGACTTCGAAGTCGCCAGACCCGGCATTTGTGCGTTTGATACGCAGCTTCGCCACCCTGGGCACATTCATACGGCATCGACAACGCTCCGTGGCCGAACGAATCCCGAAAATACCAGGAAAAAGCCGCGAAACAGACCGTTCAGCACCTGCCAAAGGGCACAGTCAGCACTCCGCCTTCTTCCTTCAACCCTTCGCCGCTGCAGGAGTTGCGACTGGTGCTGCATTCACCCGCTCCAGCAGCCCCAGCGAAATTCCATACAGCAGGCAGATCTGCTCCATCGCCGTAACTTTATTGGACGCCAACCAGTCAAGCAGATTCTTTTCCAGTTTCCGCGCAGCCATGGCACGCCCAACAATCTGCATGGCTTCTTCACGCCAAATACCGTTTTTCATCTGCTGTACTCCGGCAAGTGCTGCGGCAGGATCGCCGGCTGACACCAGAGTTCTGGTAAGATCACACATCATGGCCAGACGGAGTCCGGGGACCAGGTCGGTGCCGGATTCCAGCGACAGGTAGGCTGTTGACCACGCATCGCCTGAAGTTGCCCATGCAGGACCGGCAAATCGGCCCAGCGTCGCGACCAGAGGAGCGAACACGCCGACACCTGGGCCAGGTACCTGATTGTCGGCATTCATCGCCATCACTTCCGGAAACTCCTGCTTTGTGCTGATGGCCGCGACGGCGAGCAGATTCTGCATATCGTCCAGTTGCAATTCCGCAGTGACGGTCGGCGATGCGTTGAGAGAATCACGCACGGAGGCGGCACCGCCGGCGTAGACAATTCGAGCCAGCAACAGCACCAGCATTGCGCGTCGGTCTTCGGCCGCCCCTGACAACTGACCGACTCGGGTACTGTAATCACGAAACATGGAATTGACTTTTGACTCGTTACTCTCACGCAATTCGGTCTGGATCTGCTGCCGCACTGCGTCCTCCTGCTGAGTAATCTGGTCCATTATCAGCCGCATGTCCGGAGTCGGCGGAGCCGCCCCTGCAAAGGCCTCGAAGCAGCGAACGAGAGCAGATCCAGCGGCATCTTTTTTTCCTGCAAGAATCGCAGCGCGGGCAACTTCAGCCGACGCCAGTGCCACCGTCAACGCTTCGGTCGCCGGGGACGGTGTCCTGCGTACAAGATCTGCAGTGCCTGGAACAGCGATCGCCGGGATTGCCGGGATCTGCTGCAACGTCTGCAGGCAGGCATCAAGCTGGGCAGCATCGCCGGAAAGTGCTGCAACGGCGGCACGGACACGCAACTGCATCAGGGGCTGTGTGATCGCAAGAGCCGCCTGATTCAGCATCGCTGTGACTTCTGCAGCCGGTCGCGCCTGCGCCGCGACGTCCGTAATTGCAACCAGGGCGTCAGAAACACTGCGAGCATCAGAACCCACGGACGCCCAGGTCACGGCCTCTTTCCAGAAGCCATGCCCCGCAAGATTCACCGAGATCGCAAGGTGCAGCGGATCTGTCCAGAGGCAGCAATCCATCGCAGGTGGCGGGTTCAGTGCTGACTCTCGAAACTGCGAGGCGATGAACAACCATGACGAACTGGCGATGGTGTCACGATTCGCGGGGATCGTGCGATCCAGTTGCCGGGACGCGACCAACGCGGCAGCGTCCTCCATCCGTCCCTCATGAACCAGGGCACAGGCCAGAGCGAGGCAGGCGTCCGTGGTTGCTCGTCCACTCTTCGGCACAGGTTTCAGCGTGACAGGTCCATTTGCCTCCGGCCTCTGCAGCAATTCCGCTTCCGCCAACTGCAAAAATCCGGCCGCCGCTTCGGCCTTTCCTGCCGCCAGATTTCGCCAGTACGCGCTGAGATATGGCAGTACCCGGTAGAATCCTCGCGACTTATCCACGACGATCAGCTGATTGAATTCTGTGGCAGCCTCGGAATCTTTGCCGATTCTGAGCAGCAGATCGCCCGTCATGCGCCTGGCCATGGGTTTATCACGAAGGTCGAGGCGGGCAAGATTAATCATACGCTTAATCAGCCCCAGAGTTTCCGCCGCAGGCGAGTCTGTGGGCACGATTTTGGCGGCGGCTTCGGCTTCCGCTTTTGCCTTCGCTGCGGCTTCCTCTTCTGCGGCAAGACGCTCAAAGGAACTCAGATCCGTCGCCCCACTCAACTGAGTTGGTGGCTTGCTGGATTTCAGGAATGAGACCACGACGATGGCCAGCCCCAGCAGCACAGCGCCGGCCACACCGTAAATGATCAGCGGGTTTCGCTTGCGCGGAGCCGTGGATTCCGCTGCTCGGCGCATCGCTTCCGCTTCATCAGACATCCGGGTGGGCCGCCGCTCTGATTTCTGTTCGGACGGGTCCGTCGCCGTGAACACCGGAACCATACACTGCAAATTGGCGCAACGAACACTCTTTCCCAGTGCCGCTTTCGGTACAAAACCCGTGTGTTCACACATCGGACAAACCACTTTTTGCAGGCGGCCCTTATCGGGCTTTAGCGTTGCCTGAATGGCCTGCCCCGCCCCGGTAGCCCCAATGCCAAAGGGATCGTCCTCATCCACCACCAGTTTTGAACCCGGACGCCCTGCTGCTGCCGGCTTGGCTATCGGCTTTGGTGCGGCCGCTGGCGTGGTAGTCGCAGCGGGCTTTTCCGCTGGTTTTTCAGGCAGTTTTCTAGCGCCGACACGACCCGCACCGGGTTTTCCGGGCTGCGGTGTGTTGCGTGCCCCACGGGAACCATCCATCGCTGCACCGCAGAAAGGACAGTCCACCACATCGTCCTCAAGGACTGACTGACCACAGGAAGGACAGGTTGGAAGAGACATGCTGAAATCTCCGCGTGCCACGCAGAACAGGCTAAGGAATTCATGCTGACAGAGGGCAGGGAAGGATTACGGTAACACCCACGAATCCTCCACACCGTTTGTCGGAGAATACAATATTTGCCCGCAGCGGGCGAGTGCTCTGAGAATATCTGAATGCCGAATTTCGCTGGCCGGCTTGCAGACCTTCCTGAACACTGACGGTTGTCAAAAAACCAGCATCCTGATGAGCGGCATGCTCTTCGCTCCGAGGAGTTGCATTTTTCAGGCACTGGGCGTAAGAGCCCACTGCCCGAGAACCCCCAATGGTAGTCACTTTGAATAGTCGCAGTCATTTTTGAATTACCGTCGCCCTGAGCATTGAACGCAAGGGCGGACGGCACACGGAGTGAACCTGCGATTTTAATGGAAAGTGACTGCCGGCGAACGCACACGCTGACATTGTATCCCGAAAGTACGCGTCACACATGACTTTCAGGAGCGGGACGGGCGAATCCAATAAAAAAAGGAACCGCGTTTGTCACGGTTCCTTTCATCAGATCATGTTCAGGTTCAAATCGCTGTCCCCGCACAGACTCACGGCGTCGTCGGACCCGCACACCGAATCAGGTGGTCCTTGTCGATGTAGAGCACTTCGACAGACTGATCCACATGCGTGAACGGTACTGGCCAGTAAGCCCGAATGGTCTTGTCATAGTACACTGTGCACTTGTAGTGGCAGTGATGCAGGCGACAGGGGCCGACCAGTGGATACACCTTGCAGTCGTCCAGACGATCCACAAGTGGTTCAACCACGATGCGGACGTTGTTCATCTGGGTTTCCTGGAAGAAGGCAAAGCCACCTGCCGGATCATTTGGCATTGCTCGCATCACCTGATCTTCGCTTGGTGGATCCACGCAGAAGACATCGCCTTCGACAGGATCAAGCACCGGGACGCGATTGTATCTCTCGTCCTCCCAGAGTTTGTCCTCAATCAACTGGCTCTGATAGGCAGGAACGGGCACTGCCGGCAGAGTTTTGAAGAAGGTCATATAAGACCAAAGCACACTGACGAACCCGCCTGTCAGCGTACAACCGCTGGAGGACAGGAGTGTCAGGCAGATCGTCGTCAGCACGACCCCGCGTCGTAAGTGTCTGCCAAACGTCTGCATCGTATTTTTTCCTGAAGAAACCGAGGGGATTGCCATGAGTCATATCCTCGCCGCGTGGTCACCGACCCGCGACCGCCTCAACCGTGAAATCCGAAGGTGTCCGCTGATAAATCAACGTCCTTTCAGATATCGAACCGGTCTTTCCCTTGACTTGTGAAAATATTTCGATTTTGCGGGTCAATCCTGGAGAATCAGTACCCGCGATTGTATTCGCTGTGGCAGTTTTTCCTGATGTGTCGCCATTGTGTGCCCCGCAAAACGACCTCCGGCATTTTCTGCCGACACCCGGCCACCCGTTACCACCACCCGCCGTCATTCTCGCGCAGGCGGGAACCCGGCAACACTCGTAGAACCACGCCCGTCGCTCGTCATTCCCGCATTCAAACACAGTGTCACTTACCTCGTCCTGCATTTTCCTGCCGCCCCATGCCATTCCAGGATGGTGAAGCGTTGCGGGACCATGACGAGGGGCTGACTCCCAATGGAATCCAGCCTCAGCGATCCTGGTTTCCCAAATGCGCGGCGATGACAGGGTGAGTTATGTTTTCCGGCCAGCGATGGAATCACAGGGACGGCAACAGAATGACCGGTCATTGCCCCGGGGAATTCCCCGTTTGGTGCACCAGTACTGTCTGCTCATCGGGCAGCCAGGCTCCCTGCAGTCGCTGAGTCCCGATGCATTTGAAAAGCAGGTCTCCATGGCCAAGTAGTCGCTCAGCTCCCGCATCCTCAAGAGCCACTCGCGACTCACGCGCATCAGTTACCCGAAAGACGATCTTTGCCGGCAGTACCGAGCGAATCGCAGACGTAATCACAGTTGCCCGAGGCTGCTGCGTCGCGAGGATCAGGTGAATTCCTGCAGCGCGTCCTTTGGCACTGATTCGCTTCAACTGCCGCTCAATCGCCTGACGTTCAGCCTTTGAACTGCTTTCCAGAAGATCTGCATATTCGTCGCAGATGCAGACAATGCGAGGCAGCGGTTTACCCACCGCTCTGACAAAGTCAGTAAGCGACTGACACTGACGCGAAGCAAATTCGTCGTAGCGCTGATCCATCACCACGGCCAGTCTCTCCAGAATTTCGCTGATATCCGTATCGCCATCTGGGATCACAATGGGCCGCTGCAGATACTCGGAACCTTCCAGAAAGGTGAACGCGATACGTTTGGGATCAATCAGCAGCAACTGCAGAGTCTCAGCAGTGTTTGTCGCAATCAACGCCGCAGCGACGGCCCGCAGCCACTGGCTCTTCCCGCTGCCGGAGGTACCAACGGCAAGGATGTGGGGACTTTCTGAAGCCGCAAGATCACACCAGACAAGACAGCGCGCAAGATCAACACCGACAGGAATCCGCGAGTTTCCGTACAAGGGATCCCGCTGCGGCAGCAGTGGCTGAAGATCAGCGAACGAGATGAACTGACGGACGGGATTTGGCAGGTCCACTGCGATCGCGCCATCGATGACCGTCAGGATCGGTTCGGTCTCCAGTTTCAGGTGCAGTTGCAGTTCTGGCGCCTTGTTCAAAACGGCTTTCTGTCGAATGCCACTCTCCGGGAACACAAAAAATCGCACAAAGGCGGGCCCCACTACGGGAACTTTTGCTTCACGACAGGGGGCTCCGAATTTTCGCAGTACCCTCAGGATTCCGTCACGCACTTCTGACATCCATGCGGCCGTCACGCAGGGCCCCTGCGCTGGCAGCGGGGTTGCTCGGGAATTCTCTGAATGTACCGCCGTGTTGCCGGAATTCTGCGGAGTTCTACTGCTCCCGGTAACCATTGCTGCAGTCTGCTTTGTCCCGTCCGCGGCGGTCAGTGACGAAGCTGGAGGCACGTGGGAAACATCCGGGTGTACGGATCCGGCATTGCCCCCTGCTCCGAATTTAACGCCCGCCAGCACGCCGATAAAGTCCAGCAATCGGGCCTGTGCCGCTGCCAGCTGTTCGCCGGAAAACAGCGTTTCTCGGGGCGATGGCAGAAAGCTGACGACAGCCAGCGCCGTGGGAATTGCCGGGTCCCGCCCGTTGATCATCAGATGGTACAGGCAGGCCTGCGCCAGATCGATGGCAGGAGCCGTCTGTCCGGTCTTCCATTCAAGGACGCACCACGCACCATTGCCCGGATGTCGCAGCAATGCATCCGTCTGCCCGACGATCGCGACGGATTCGTTCCAGTCCGGCTGCTGCAGGTCCAGCACCACCTGACTCTCTGACTGAAACCAGTCCTGCTGCCGCACGTTCGCAGTTCCGTGGGCGGTAATCTGCCACCAAAGCTCAGCCAGCCATGCCGTCGCGGACTGCACAGCAGCCCACAGGTCCAGAACCTGGTCGCCACGGTCCCGCAAGGCTGTTGCATGTCGAGTCAGCAATGGTCCCAGCAACCGATCATAGGCCTGTTCTGCCAGTGTCTGCTTCCACGCCTGCAGATCCGGATCAAGCTCGCAGAGAATTTGTTCCAGACGACTTTCGGAATCTTCCCGCAGTAATTCACCAATGACACGATGAAAGATCGTGCCCGTCAGCGCAGAGCCCGGGGAACCAGTGCCATCCACGGTGCTTCCGGACGCCCGCTGCAGGGCCTGTCGTACTTCAGAAACATTCAGTGTGATGCTCATCCGCAATCTCCACGCCGCTTAAGGTCCGTTTTCGTGATCGGTTTTCGGTGGCCGGTTTTCGTTGTTGGTTTTTCAGGAGTGTTCCCTCCCGGAATTCTGCTGCGTTCAGGGTTCTATGAGCATGGTTCCACGCTGTCTGACACTGAAAATGACAGGCTGCGCGCCTTCCAGTACCCCGAACATGTCCGGCCGCTCCGCCGCGTCTGCCATGAGTTTCGGGATGCTGCATCCCAGTTCGGCAGCGATCTCTGCGACAGCGCAGACTCGCCGCCGGGCCAGCGACTCCTGAAGCCGCTCAATGACCGAGTCCTCAGTCGAACGGTCTTCCGTCGCCGGCGCAGTCAGTTGTTCGGCCAGTTCGGCCAGCGGTGGCGGCATGACCGAACGCAGCCATTCAATCACGGTGTCTGCAGAAACATGGCCTCCGGCAAACGACAGGTCGCCGGAGCGTGCATCCGCAAGCAGTTCTCTCAAAGCATTCAAGGCAGCCACTGCTTCCGGAGCGACCCTGAGATAATGTGCCTCGCTCGCCTCCAGCTGCTGCAGGTACTTCTGCGTGGCCGCCGCAGTCCTGCTGATCGGACTGCGTTCGTCTCTCAGCAACACCAGCTTGCCGACATTCAGTGTCTGAGGAAAACGCTGACAGAGTTTTCGCAACTGGGCGGAAAGTCGTATGGGAGAGCTGTCACAGACCTTAATTCCAATCCGTGCCGCGCCCTGGGGCGCGGTGACGACAACATCCAGAAGATCATCCTGGGTCGGGTCAAGCTGCACTTTCCAGTCAGGGTGCGTAATTGTGAAGAGGTGCGGAATGCTGGCCCGTAGAATCTGTGGAGTCTCCTGCTCCGAAGAATCCCGATAGGCCTGTTCCAGACGTTTTTCCCATTCATCCGCAAGGGGATCCCGAGCTGCGGCCACTGGACGTTCAGCAAACTGATCAAAACGTCTGGCCGCCTGCTCCAGAAGGCGTCGCGGAGAAATTCCTGTGCTGCCGACCATCGCGGCAACGTCGCGATGCGTAAACGGCCACAGCGAATCCGCACCCGCAGGCCTGAATCTGTCGATTCCGGCGACCTGCAGACGATGTCCCAACAGCAGCGCGGCAAGTTCTTCGTCCAGAGGATTCAGGGATTCTGTCGCAAAACCACTGATGCGATCGAGCAGCGGTGCCGGCAGTGAACGAACCACATCCCGATACAGCGAAGACTGCATGCAGGAAATGATGGCCAGATTATTGTCAGCGTCATGCAACTGGCTGATCAATTGCCCAAAGGTAAACAGCGACTGCACATCGTCTGGTGTCTGCTGCAGCGCTTCGACCTGATCAAAGCAGAGCACCAGCGGGGAATTTCCTCCCGCCAGCCTCAGCAGATCAGAAAGGAATCTGGCGGCCAGCTGCTCCGGATGCTCTTCAGGATCCTCGGATGCGACGCCCAGTTTTTCCAACGCCGCCGGAGTCAGTGGGTCTCCCCGGAGCCATGCCATGACCTCCAGCCGATGCTGCTGCCGAACCAGATGGACAAGGACCTGCACGAACGTGGGGGAAATACTGTCCTGAAGGCACAGTTCGGTCAACAGTGGCAGACAGTCGTCCGTACGTTCCTCGCGAAAATGTTCCCACCACAAGGCAATGTGCCCGGCGCCATTGTCGAACTCCATCATGCGTGCCACAACCAGTCGTTCAAACTGACTGGGACCGCCGGAACGACGGAGCAGATCGTCAACCACTCGACGGCGCACGTGCCGGGCCAGCGACGACGCACAGGAATCCAGCCGGACGCAGGCAAAAACCTGCCGCGGTACCTCCAGATTCGGAATCAGCAGATGCTCTGTCAGTTGTTTTCGCAGCCGGGCAATCAGATGTGTTTTGCCGCTGCCCGGTTCGCCGTTAATGATCACTCCTGCACTGCCACGGCCGGATCTGGCTGCGTCGACCGCTGCGCAACATGTATCAAAGACACGTTTGTGAATGCGAGCTACGTCCGAGTCGATGCCGCCCGGCTTCCAGGGGTCACCAACGATGGACCCACGAAACGGATTGCCAAGCGATTGCAGGTCGCCGCTGAAGTGCCCCGCCGAAACCTCTGACATCGTCAGTTCCTCCACAGGGACACAGTGTTGTAAAACTGCCCCTGTTCGTCCTGCAGCAACTGGTCTCGTTCTGCAGGCTGCAGCAGTCCGGGCCTGTCGTAGCGGTGCACGGCAAGGGTCCGCAGTGAGGCGGCTTTTAGCAATGCCGCGTCGAATGCTGCTCCGGGCAAAGCCGATGCCAGCGACGATCGCAGCGCGATAATGTCCACCATGTCGCCAGACTCAACCCGTGGATTGACCTGACGCAGTGCCGACATCAGCAGCTCCTGCGGATCAGTGGCAGCCTCGGTTGTGCTTTCCGACGGTTCCGACACCGGCAGCTGTTCGAGCATTGGCGACAGGTCCGGCTCCGCAGCACCCGGGAGACCGGACTGCGAATTTTGTTGCAGCTCCAATTTCGGTTGCAGTTCCAGGTCCGTTTGAACTTCCGGTTCCAGCAATCGCAGTTCCTGGTGAGCACAGAGCACCGCAGCTTCCAGCGCGTCCCGTTCTGAAAGTCCGAGCACCTGAGCGACTTTCCGGATGGCGTCGCGGAGGTAATCGGAGGGTGCCGGCCTGCGGCTGCCAAACTTTGGCTTCGGCGCTCGGCCTGTCCCGATAAATGGGGGATGCTGGGACAGTGCCCCTTCCTGAAGCAGGTCGTCGAATAGCTTTTCCCGCACCTGCTTTGACAGCCCCTCAAACGCTTTCCCTTTAATCACCTTCAACGCATCTGTTTTGGTGACGGGTGCCCCCTGCAGCTTACTGAGAATCAAACTTCTGGCAAATTCCAGGGGCGAACGGACCCAGAACTGTGCTTTGTTTCGAACCTTCGGGTATTCGTAAAGCCTGCCAGCCGTGACCTCTTCCACCAGCAAAGACTCGGCCACTTCAGGCCGCACCCGCAGAGACTTTGGCATGTCACGCACAATTTGCGCGACGCTTCGCGGCCCATCGCTCAGCTGCAGAATTCGTCGAATCAGCTCGACAAGTTCGGTGTTGTCAGCTGCTGGCAAAACGGAAGAACTACCGGACATCACTATTCCCTTTGCAAAATCCTGTGTGGCACCACGCCGTAAGACGTCCTTCGCTGAAAGCCCTGAATCTTTAAACCGTGTGGGATCACCCTGGGGCCGACTGCATACAACACGTATCGTCGCAGGCTGTGCCGCAGATGTCACCTCAGCGACCATTTCTCGCATAAGTCAACACGGCCGTGTGCTTTTTTTCGAACTATTTCAGCAGGACTTCGAGGATCGAAAAGTCATCCAGAAAAGGTTTCCCACCCTGGATGCGACGACCAAGGGCCTGAATTCTGTCGAGGGCATTTTCGCCAAGCGCTAATGGCTGGGACATGGCCTCAATAAATTCGGAATAGGGCCACATGTTGCCGTCCGGCATGTGCAGCTCACAGACGCCGTCGCTGTAAAGATACAGAGTTGAACCAGGTTCGATGGTGACAGTTTCGCCTGGATACGGAAAGTCTTCCATCATCCCGTTGACGGGACCATTACTTTCCAGTTGCCGGCATGTCGTGGGACCACCCTCTGGCGGCTGCGAGATCAGCAGGGCCGCCGGATGGCCTGCGCCTGCATAGTTCAGGACTCGAGTGATCCGGTTGTAAACACCGTACCAGATCGTGAAGTACATGTTATTGTGCTGTTCCATCAGGAACGCGTTGTTGAGGGCGGAGATGACTTCACCAGCATCACGGAAATTGCAGCCCGGAAGGCTTTGAGCACGCAGCACGTTCATGGCCGACACGGACAGCAGAGCGGACTTGACGCCATGTCCGCAAACGTCCAGCAGGTAGCAGGCAAAATTGTCCCCATCAACCCAGTGATAACCGAAAGAGTCACCGCCGAGGAACGCGGAAGGAACAAACCGCCAGTCGGTCACAACGTCATCAGTCTGGATCCGTTTTGGCAGCAGCGAAATGACGTACTTCTCTGCCTGAGCCACGTCTTCTGCAAGTGCCTGCTGGCTTTCACGAAGTTGTCGAAACGCTTCGTCTCGCTGCAGCAGATGAATGTAACCCAGCGAATGGTGACGAATGCGCGCGACCAGTTCGACACGATCCGGAAGTTTGACAAGGTAATCGCTGGCGCCCAGACCGAACGCTTTGGCCTTGGTGATAGGCTCTTCCTTTGACGAAAGCACAATCAGCGGAACGTCCCGCGTGGAACTGTTCGCGCGGAAGAACTTCACCAGCAGCAAACCGTCAAGTTCCGGCATCACCAGATCCTGCAGGATCACTGTGGGTGAGATTTCTCTGGCTGTGGTGAGGGCCTGAGTCGGATCTGAGCAGTAGAAGAAATCGATGTCCGTTTCGGACGCCAGCATGCGGCGAACGGCCTCCGCGACGATCTGCTGATCATCAATCAGCAGCACGCGGATCCTGCTGTCATTGGTTGGTGTCTCTGACATTCGTGGCACCCGTTGCAAAAGCCCCTGATCACACACGCTGGAAAAACGCGATCGCAATAACCCACCGGCGGAAAGGTCTCGCTATGCGACTGGCGAACGCCTGCGCCAGAAAAAGTCCAGACAGCAATGTCTTAACAGCGTTATTTGAAGTTCCGCAGCAAGATCGCTGACATTCCGAATGAATGGGGAGCCGGGCTTTCCCGAAGCTGACGATTGCAGTGATTAAAACATCTTTAACGCCACTGTCGACACCAGCGAATGATCAGAGGCACAGAGCTATACCGGGGATATTCTATGCTTCCGCCTGTTATTCGCAGGCTACCCATTTGCTCCGCACTTCTTCGGTAGTATATTCGAGTTTGCATTAGATGCAAGAAAATTGCAGTTCGGAATCGAGGCGGGGCATGAGCAGCGAAATCTTTAACGATGAGTCAATGCTGGAGATTTTCCGGGCCGAGGTGGAAACTCATTCCGAAGCATTGACGGCCGGGCTGCTGGCCCTCGAACGCGACCCCCGCGACACCTCCCGCGTCGACGAAATGATGCGAGCCGCGCATTCGATCAAAGGCGCCGGTCGAATTCTGGGGATTGATCCGGCAGTGCGTGTCTCTCACGTGATGGAGGACTGTTTTGTCGCGGCCCAGGAAGGTCGGCTGACACTGCGTCCGGATCATGTGGATGTCCTGCTTCGCGGGGTGGACATGCTGATCCGCCTGAAAAACAACACAAAGGGCTCCGTAGACTGGTCGCAGTTCAACCAGGAAATTGATCCACTTGTGGTGGAATTGGCAGCCGTGCTTTCGGGAAAAGCACCTGAGCTGGCGGCAAGTCCCGTAGCGGTGCCTCAGGCGTTAAAGGTCCCGGCGCCCGCACCCTCAATCGTCGAACCGGACGTGATCATTGCGCTCCCAGCGATGCTGGACGCCGCGGGTGCAGAAGCCGTTCGCCGACAGTTCATCGAAAGCCTCGATTCGCACTCTCGGGTGATACGCTTTGATCTGTCGTTAACGCGGGATCTGGATGCTGTGGGGCTGGCACTGCTGGCTGCTGTGCCAGCCTGCGTGACAGGAACTGCAACTCGAGTGGAAGTAGTTGGGGCAAATGCGGATCTGCAGTTGGTGCTGCAGGTCACCGGGGTTGAGCAACTGTATTCGGTCGGATAGTGCGAACGATGTCAAGCTCCATGAATGATCGCCTGCAGGACTTTATCGTGGATGCCCGTGAGCATCTGAGCACGATTGAGACGTCGTTGCTGTCGCTGGAACGCCAACCCGGTGCCGTGGAACACTCCGCCTGTGTGGATCGTTGTTTTCGGGCGATGCATTCCATCAAGGGCGATGCCGGATTTCTCGGACTCACCCCCATTCACACGCTGGCCCACGCTATAGAGACCCTGCTGGAACAAATGCGTGAACGGGCGCCGCAGCCAGTGCTCGAAGCGATGCTCGCGGCTCGAGATCGCCTGGCCGTCCTGGTAGACGACGTGCCCAACAGCGGGCAGATTGACATCTCAGACTGCCTTGAACGACTACAGACTCTGCAGCAGGAACATTCGCCAGGCAATGTGGCTCTGGAATTTGATCTGGCAGAACTGACAAAGCATTTCCCCACCGGCCTTGTTTCCTTCTTTCGTCGTGTGATCGGCGAAGGCACGATTATCGAGCGACAGATTGACGTCGGCACCTGCCAGTTGCGAGAATGCCTGCCGACGGGAAAACTTCGCTGGATGGTGCTGCTGAACACGTCACGATCCAGGGCAGAACTGCTCAGTCGACTCGGGCTTGCTCCGGCTTCGTCGGACGACCGCACCGCGAAATTGGAAATCAATTTATCGGCCCGGTCCGGCACCATGGTGGATGTGTTCAGGCGTCTGAATTCCGTGGCGCCGATTGCGTCCGGAAGTCTGACGTTTCCCGCGACCAGTCTCCGACAATCACTGCCTGTCGGTCCGCTTGTGTGGAATGGCTATTGCCTGACCCACTTGTCATCGCCGGAAATTCTGCGTCAGAGTGGTCTGTCTTTTGAAACTCCCGCAGTGAATGTTTCACAACCTCGGGCTGCCGATGTCCAGTTGCCATCCGTTCACTCAGCTCCTTCGCAGGCAGCAAAAACCGCCGCGATGTCTGTGACTGACGATCCCGGTCGAAACAGACCGGCGACGACTTCAGAAACCGACAAGCCCAATACTCTGCGCATTCAGATTGAACTTCTGGACAGGTTAATGACACTGGTGGGCGAACTCACGCTGGTGCGCAACCAGTCACTGATTGCCTTTGCCAAAGAAGACGGTCCGCAAAGAGCCATCATTCAGCGGCTGAATTCCGTCACTTCAGAATTGCAGGATGCCACTCTGCGAGCACGCATGCAGCCTGTGGGAAATCTGTTCAATAAATTTCCCCGGATGATTCGTGACCTTGCCCGTCAGCTGGGCAAGCAGGTCGAAATAGACCTGCACGGGCGGGAGGTCGAGCTGGACAAGACCATTCTGGAGCAGCTCAGTGATCCCCTGACACATCTGATTCGAAACAGCGTCGACCATGGGATAGAGCTGCCGGACGAGCGTCTGGCCAAAGGCAAGTCGGCCACTGGCAGTATCACCCTGATAGCGACTCACGAAGACGGTCAGGTGCGTATTGAAATCCGTGACGACGGGCGAGGGATCGATTCCGAAGCTGTCCGTCAGAAAGCGATTTCGCTGCGACTGAAAACAGAAGCCGAACTGGAACGAATGACGCCGCGTGAACTGTTCGGACTGATCCTTCTGCCCGGATTTTCGACAGCCAAAAAAGTTACGGAGGTTTCAGGACGTGGCGTGGGCATGGATGTTGTCAAAACCAACATCGAGCAACTGGAAGGCACGCTGACGATCGACTCCGTCGTGGGGCATGGCTGTTCCATGGTGCTGCGTCTGCCCCTGACGCTGGCCATCATTCCGTGTCTGATTGTACGTGTCAACGGGGATCGATTTGCTGTTCCGCAGCGTGAGCTTGAAGAAGTTGTGTGCCTGCACCCCAGTGCCGCCGGGCGAATTGAACAGGCCTATGACACGGAAGTCTATCGGCTGCGGGATCGGCTCCTGCCTATTGTTCGATTCCAGGACGTCATTGACCGGACTACGCCATTCACCGCGGAAGCCAAAGCGGAAATCCTGACGTCGCATGCCAGCTCCGCCATTCCGTCCCGAATTGAGTACATCCTGGTGCTGAAAATGGCCGGACGTCGCTTCGGGCTGGTAGTTGACGAAGTTCATGGCACCGAAGAGGTCGTGGTCAAACCAATGCACCCCTCAATGAAGCGAGTGGGCATTTTCACGGGTGCCACCATCATGGGCGATGGGCGTGTGGCGCTGATTGCGGATGTGGAAGGGATTGTCGAGCATGCCCGGCTGAGTTTCGAGTCGGTCCTGGAAGCCAATCGCAAAGTCACGCAGCGCGATGCGGCTCAACTGCAGCGTGTGCTGCTGTTTGAGTATGGTCCGGATGAGCAGTTTGCGCTGCCGCTGCTGCAGATTCGCCGCATTGAAATGATCAGCAAAGACCGCATGGAACGCGTGGGCGACCACGAATACGTCACCGTGGACGGCGTATCGACACGCATTCTGAGACTGGACAGGGTGATCAACGCCTCCACACCGACGGAATCCCTCGATTCAACGGCCCGGATGTCCCTGATCCTCCCCAAATTCGTCCCACAGCCCATGGGCCTTCTGGTTTCTCGAATTGTCGACACAGAATCCCTGTCCATCGAGTTGCAGGCACATCCGGAACAAAATCAAAGCATCCTCGGATCGGCGGTGGTGCGAAACCGGCTGACACTGTTTCTGGACATGCATCGACTGACCCGCAATCTGTTCGGTTCCGAAATGGCTCAGGCCCCCGAGCAGGTCAGTGCGAAGCGGCCGAAGCGACTGCTGCTGATTGATGACACGGCCTTCTTTCGTGAGATTGTCAAACGGTACCTCGCCGCCGAAGGACACGATGTGGTCACCGCGATTCATGGTGAAGATGGCCTGGCGAAACTCGGGGCCACGCAGGGATTTGATCTGATCGTCTCCGACATCGAGATGCCAGTCATGGACGGCTGGGAATTTGCCCGAGAGGCCCGTCGGCGGGGGATCAGCACGCCGATACTGGCCCTGACATCACTGAGCGGGACGCACTATGAAGCCAAAGCAAAGGACTGCGGCTTCGATGGATTTGAGGTCAAACTGGATCATGACCGTCTGGTGCGCAAGGTGGCGCAGTTGCTGGCCACACTTGATCTGTCAACTTAGCCTGATCTGTCTGCTTAGAGAGTCGTTCTGTGGAAGAGCCGCGTTTATTCTGTACGTTCCGTGTGGACGATCGTCTGTTCGGCGTGGATATTCTCGACGTCAGGGAAGTCACCACCGAAACCACGTGTACGCGCATCGCGCATGCCCCTGCCGAAGTGCTCGGGCTTGTGAACATCCGCGGACACATTTTTCTTGTCCTTGATCTGCGTCGCCTGCTCGGTATGCCGGAATCTACGGTGACTGGCAACAGCCGCCTCGTCCTGTTCAAGCCATCCGTGGGAAGTGCCTTTGGTGTGGTCGTGGATGAAATTGCCGACATTCAGACGGTCGGATCCGATCGGATCGAAGCGTACTCCCGCCACGATCGGGACCTTGCTGTCGCGAATGTTCGACGTGTCGATTTGATTGATGCGGTGTGCAGGCTGCACGACGAATTGATGGTGGTCCTGAATCCTCGAAAATTTCTGCCCGTGATTGAACAGCACCTGGCTGCTCGTGCCTGATCCCTTTTTTCTTGTCTTTGGAACACTTTTCTCACAGGTATCGCCGTGAAAAATCTCAAACTCGCCCACAAAATGCTGGTGCTCACCCTGATCCTGATGGTTTCGCTGCTGGTGGTGGCCTGGGTTGCAGTGGATCGCCTTTCGGTCGTCAATGCCGAAATTCAGCAGCTCGTGAATCAGACGATGAAAAAGGGCGAAACCCTCGGAAAGCTGCAGATCGACTTTCTTTCCAGCGTGCGGGCTCAGAAAAACTCGATCATGTCGCCCGACGACGAATCCTCAAAAATTAATGCAGAGAGTTCTCAGGCCGCCATGCGGTCCGCGGAATCCCGCATGGAAGAACTTTCTCAGCAGCTTTCACGCACTCAGGATGATGGTCAGTCTGCCGAACTGGATAAACTCGGGAAAGCGATGGAAGACTATGCGAGGCTGAATGACGAAGCCCTCAAGCTCTCCGTCGAGAACACGAACGTGAAGGCGCGGGTACTACTATCCGGCGACATTCAGCGGCAGACCGACATGCTGGCAGCCAGATTCCAGTACTGGATTGATCAGGTGGCAGCGAAGCCTGAACCGAAAACCGAAGACCTGCAACGCATGCAGGCAATCGCGCAGCTTCTGGGCGTCACTCTGGAAATTACTCCAAATGTACTTGCCCACATCGAGTCATCCACGTCTGATGAAATGACCGGCCAGGAAACCAAACTGGCATCGATGCTCGAACAAATCCTCGGAGGACTCGACAAGGCCTCCGGCGGAGATCCGGCGGGACAGATTGAGGCCCGATCCACACTGGCAGAAATGAAGAGCACCATTGCCAGACTGACACAGTTGTCGCGTCTTGACACCAACAACAAATCCACAACCATTTCACTCACAACAGCAAAAGCAGCGGGTGACGAGGTGACGAAGTGCGTTGAGTCCCTGGATAAGCTGTTCGACGCGGAAGCGGTCGCCGGCACGACACGGAGTGAAGCTGCCTACGGGGCCGCCCGCTGGGGGATCATCAGTGTTTCGCTGTTCAGCATCGCGGTGGTTGCCGGTATCGCCTGGCTCGTAACACGTTCCGTCACGATTCCCGTGTTGGAAGTTCGTAATATGGCGCAGTCCATGGCGAACGGGGACCTGCGCAATCGAATACAGCTTCAGCAGCAGGATGAAGTCGGTGAACTGTCCGCGGCCACAAACATGCTGGCAGATTCTTTGACGCGCATTGTCACTGAGATTCAGAAAGTTTCTGAAGGTCTCGGTGTCTCGGCGTCCGACCTCACCGGGGTTTCGAACCAGCTGCTTTCGCAGAGTGAAACCGCTTCACTGAAGGCCACGTCCGTTGCCGGTTCGTCAGAGCAGTTGTCGAGCAACATCAATACCATGGCAGCCGCTGCGGAAGAAATGAGCGTCAATGTCGCTTCAATCAGCTCTGCCAGCGAAGAGATGAGCATCAATGTGGGCACGATCTCGACCGCAGCCGAACAGACGTCAACCAACGTCAGCGTCGTCTCCACGGCCGTCGGCGAAATCTCTGACTCCTTTACTGACGTACTGAACGACGTTCGGGAAGGTTCCCGTGTCGCCGGAGAAGCCAGCCGGATGGCGGACTCAGCCACCCAGACGATTGAACTGCTCAACCAGTCGGGTGCCGAAATCAGCAAAGTGACCGAAACCATTAAGATGATCGCGTTGCAGACCAATCTGCTGGCTCTGAATGCCACGATTGAGGCCACATCAGCCGGAGAAGCGGGGAAAGGCTTCGCCGTGGTGGCCCATGAAATCAAAGAGCTGGCAAACCAGAGTGCCAAAGCTGCTGAAGACATCGCCCGCAAGATCGAAGGAGTCCAGAAGGATACCCGCCAGGCTGTGCAGGTTATCCAGAATGTTTCCCAGATCATCAAAGACATCAATTCTTCTTCCGACCGAATTTCTCTTTCCGTAGAGAAACAGACGCGGTCAGCGACTATGATTTCTCAGAACGTTGGTGAGGCCAACAAAGGCGTCAGTGACATTGCGCGATCCATTGCCGAAGTGGCCAAGGCGGCCGGCGATATGTCGCGGAATGTTTCAGAGGCTGCTCGTGGGGCCACGGATGTCTCTCGCAACGTGGCCGAGGCGGCCAGGGCTGCCGGAGGGATTTCCTCCAGTATTCATGGCGTCAGTGAAGCATCTCATTCGACAAATAAGTCTGCCACAAAGGTTCATGATTCCGCTGAACAACTTGACCGCATCAGCAGAGACTTACGAAAGCTGGTCGGAAAGTTCAGAGTGAATGCCGAAGAAGTGACCAACTCATGACATCCGAACCGCTGCGAGTGCTGGTAGTTGACGACTCCCGGATCTTTCGTGGTGTGCTGGAAGAATCTCTGTCAGGCCGGGACGACGTCCGGATTGTCGGGTCTGTCTGGAGTGGAGAAAAAGCTCTGGAATTTGCAAGGCAGTCGCTTCCGGATTTTGTGACTTTGGACATCGAGATGCCGGGGCTGGGAGGACTGGCAACCCTCCGAGCCCTGCGAACTCTTGCGGCAGAACAGCAAAAGACAATTGGTGTGCTGCTCGTCAGTTCCCACACCCGACGTGGTGCGGCCGTGACGATGGAAGGCCTGCAGGAAGGCGCCTTTGACTTTCTGACCAAGCCTGAAGGGCCCGATCTGCAGGCCAACCTTGTTACGTTGCGTGAGCAATTGTCGACAAAACTGGATACCTATCGATCCCGACGGAGCGGTCGGATGGGCGTGTCACAGATAACCGCAACGTCACAGTCAAACACTGCGGTTCGGGACGTCGCAGCGACCCGCCGCAACACGCGGTTTAAAGCAGTCGTGATTGGTGCCTCGACAGGCGGTCCCGAAGCACTCGCGGGAATGCTGCCCGCCGTGGCTCCCCACTGTCCGGTACCGATCTTTCTGGTGCAGCATTTACCGCCGGACTTCACCGGATATTTCTCGGCCAGTCTGGCGCGCCGCTGCGGCAGTCCCGTGGTCGAAGCGCAAGAGGGCATGATTGCCCAGCCAGGGCAGATCTGCGTTGCGCCGGGCGGCAGACATCTCTTACTGCACTCGGCTGATGGGCAACTGGTCACAAGGCTCAGCGATGCACCGCCGGAGAACGGCTGTCGACCAGCCGTGGACGTGCTGTTTCGCTCTGCGGCACTGGCCTGTTCCGGACAGGTTCTGACGGTCGTCCTGACGGGGATGGGAAATGATGGGGCCAAAGGGGCCCTGGTCATGAAACGTGCCGGAGCCCATGTGATTATTCAGGATGAAGCGACCAGCGTGGTCTGGGGCATGCCGGGCAGTACGCTGGCTGCCGGTGCTGCAGATGAAGTGCTGCCCATTGACAGGATTGGCGCAGCAATCCTTTCCCATCTGGGTGTCAGGAGGTGATGGGGTGGAGATTTCTGTCGAGCAGTTTCGCGAGGTACAGACTCTGGTCCGGCAACTCTGCGGCCTGATCCTGGGAGACGACAAGACCTATCTGGTCCGCACACGGCTGGAACATATCGTTCAGGCCCATGGCTGTCCGAATTTCTCGGAGTACCTGAATCGCCTGCAGCAGACCACCGCTGTGCGGATGCGGGACGAACTGGTTGAGGCCCTGACGACAGGAGAAACATCGTTCTTCCGTGATGGACATCCTTTCGAAGAGTTTCGACGCAGAATTCTGCCGTCCCTCGCACAAACAATCCGCCAGCGACGGGAGATCGGCTATCCGGCGCCCGTGGCTCGAATCTGGTCGGCAGGCTGTTCCACCGGACAGGAACCCTACAGTCTGGCCATGGCCATCCAGGACTTTGTCGGCGGCAACCCGGCTTTGGAATTGCGAGTGGAAAACTTTCCAATCCTCGCGACCGACGTTTCCGGAAAAGCACTCGCCACAGCACGGGAAGGGCGTTTCCCCGGTCACCTCGTCGATCGCGGATTGTCGAGCGAACATCGACACAGATTTTTCCGCGCAGAAGGCAACTCGTGGACTGTCTGTGAAGAGCTGCGTCGACTGATTGAATTTCGCCGACTGAACCTGATCGATCGTCTCAATATCGTCGGACAATTCGAAGTCATTTTCTGCCGGAATGTGCTGATTTACTTCGACGCCACTGTCCGGCAACGGGTGTGCGAACAATTCTACGAGCTACTGACGCCCGGCGGTCTGCTGATCATCGGAGCGGCCGAAAGTCTGTACCGCCTGGAAACGCCTTTCGTCACCGAACAACTGGGCGCTACCACCGTCTATCGCAAACCGGCCGCCCGGCTGTCCGGCCCCTGAGCCGTCAAAAGGCAAACGCGAGACCCAGCTGTGTGGAGAACGGCGGCGAGTTGTGGTCGATCGCCGCATTCGCCGATGTGAACAAAGTCATAGACTTTGACAGCTGATAAAATCCGCCGGCACCAATCACATGACTGAAATCCAGTGATCCGGCAGGCGCCAGGTAATAGCCATGCACGAACAGCTGCAGCGGATCCGTCACCTGCTGCTCGACCGCCCACTGGAAGGAACACTGATTCACCTCGACATCAGCCTGCACACCCGTGTAACCCAATGTCATTTCCACATTCGTTTCGTCGGTCAGTGGAAAATCCAGATTCAGATTCAGCGAAGGCTGGACCCCGACCTGAAGCTCTTTCGAACCCAGTGTTTTGTCAAAGCCTGAAATTGGGCTTCACCGACTTAAAATTGGGGTTCACCGTCATTCCCGCGCAGGCGGGAATGACGTAACCCAAAAACCAAGATTTGACGAAGCACTGTCTCCCTCCCTCCCGCTGCCTTTTTTTCGTGTCTTTCGTGTCTTTCGTGGTCAAAAAAAAACAAATGCACCATCACCATCCAAAGTCTGATCCCACCATCCGTGTCATCAGAGCAATCCGTGGTAAATATCCGCCCCCCAACCCACTGAACACCGTCATTCCCGCGAACACCGTCATTCCCGCGCAGGCGGGAATCCAGATCGAGGCACTGGATTCCCGCCTGCGCGGGAATGACGTACGCAAGCTGCAAGCGTAATCGCAACAGACATTTCGCATTGGCTTCCCGCCGGTGCGGGAATGACGTCACCCCAAAACCTAAGATTTGACAAGGCACAACCCGCCGGTGTGTTCCGCATGTTTTCCAGAGTGGTGTTCAGGCACAACCCGCGGCTAGCGCCTCGCGGCTCACGGAATACTTGGCATCGCCCGGCACAACCTCTGCCGGTCGGCATCAGCACAGGAGGCCTCGCACCTAAATTCCACCGGCGTCTTACCCCAAAGCGATCTCAGGGAATCAGTTGCTTCTCGCGAAGCTCCTTCATCCAGCGTTCTGCTGATTCCTTCTGTCCCGCAGCACGCAGTTCCTGAAGGCAGGCCAGCAACAGCATCTTCTGCTGACCGTTGTTAACATTCTGCATTGCAAGCATCTCCTTTGGATACGCATGCAGTTCTGTCGCCGCCTCCACTGCACCCGCCACATGCGTCTCCGCTTCCGACAGCTCAGCGTGTCGCAGACTGTGCTTTACCAGATGCGTCTGCAGTTCCATGATCTGCAACAGGAGCGCTGGATTGCGAAAACCCGAGCGACTGGCCAGCAACGCCGTCTTCAGTGCCGCTGTGAAATCAGACTGCGCCTGATCGAGCCCCCCACTGGCTTCCCAAAAATGCCCGCTGCCATGCTGAGCCCCCATGAGGAAGACCAGCGACTGTTCCGTCACAGCCCCCGACGGCTGAATCTCGCCGGCAAGTTTCAGCCATTCCGCTATGGTCTGCTGAGCCTCCTCGTGCCCGCCAGACTGCCGCAACACATCCAGAAGCCTCGTCACGGTCTTCATATAAGCCGCCTGCACTTCATGTGCGGCTGTAAACTGCCGCACACCAGCCTCCTCCCTCTTCAACAGCTCTTGCAGCAGCTGCAAACCTTCGGGAACTTCACCCCTTAGCAAAGCCAGCTCCGCATGCTGACGCATGACTCTCGAACGAATCATCCGCAGATTCACCAACAGAGCCAGCGACGTTTCTTCATCAATGAATGATTCCGCCTGGCCAATGGCGTCTTCAGCCTTCTTCAGCTCCGCAGTGGCCCCGGAAAAATCCTTCTCACTCTCAAGGACGACCGCCAGGTTGCCACAACACTGCACAATCAGCAGCGCCTGATCAATCGTCTTTGGAGTGGCCTCGCAGCCTACAGCCATGGCCTTCGCAATCAATGCTTTTGCCCCCACCCGATCCCCCTGCCTGGCAACCTGCATTGCCAGCCCTGACGCTGATTTGGTAAACGCAGTTCGCAAATCCTCTCGCTGCCGCTCCGTAAAAATGGTCTCCCCCAGAAGTGGCTCCAGAGTAACCACGGCTTCCTTCAGTAGCGGACCACCTTTCTCCGGCCAGACATACTGCATTGCCAGAGTTCCCTGCACAGTCAGCAACTGGCCCAGACGTAAACTCAGCAGCTGCACCGGTCGCTGCTCCGCAACCGCGCGCTGTATCGAGTCGCGAAGCAGCCCACACCCCTGACCAGCAACCCGATAAGCCTCACCCTGATGCCCCAGTTCATGCTCAAGCTCCGACAACTTTTGCGCCGCCGTCACCAGACGATGCAGTGACTGCTCCGTCAGCGCCGGCTGCTCTTCAAACTGCTGAAACAGATTCGCATGCAATGCCCTCGACTGCTTCAACAGCTCTTCTCGTACCGGCGAAAGCTCGGAAGAAAACTGCAGAGCAGGACTGGAAACCAGTAGATTCTGAAACTGACCAATCGCCTGAAACGCCAACTCCTCACGCCCCTCCGCCTGCCTCCGCCCCGCATCCTCATCTGCCCTCGCACGCTCTGCAGCCCCCAACGCCTGCTCCACCGCAGCTTGCGCCCGCTGATTTTCTTTCAGTAATGCTGCGGATTCCGTGAGTGCGCGACTCAATGCCGCCGATCTCGCCGACAGCACGGCCCCCTGACGAACCTGAGCCACCAGAAAGACCGCACCACCCAGCACACTGATGAACAGTCCACTGGCCAGCGCCGATGTCAGCAATCGATGACGACCCGGCCACCGCCAGATTCGCTCACCAAACCGCTCCCGATAGGCCGACACTGGCTCTCCCGCCAGCCAGCTCCTCAGATCAGCACAGAATGCCTCAAGTGTCCCATAACGCTGATCAGGGTCCGAATGCAGAGCCTGCAACGCAACCGCGCTCAGACCCGCAATACCCGAAATCGTCAATAAACCCCTGGGAAGCACGCCTGTTCCGCTTAGTGGAGACTGGCCCGCAAGCACACACCACAACATAGCCCCCATCGAGTAAATATCCGCCAGCTTTAGATCAAACGCAGATGAAACTTCACCCAACTGCTCAGGTGCCGCATATCCCGGAGTCCCCACGCCGGTTGTCGCCAGCCTGAATGAAGAAACTGCTCCCGGTCGCTGCGTGTCTTCCGACGCCCTGGAAAACACAGCCCCCGCGTTGACCCCCAACCCGAATTCCGACACTACCGCAGCATCCCCAGTCTGACCTGGCAGCACGGCGCTGCTCATCACCGACAACTCAGCGCGCCGCGCCAAACCCCAGTCACCAATCCACGGCCAGCGCGCACACTGGGTAATGTGGGTGGTTTTGGTAAATTTGCGCATTAGCGACTAATCTGCTATTACATCCTCTTTGGGATCTCTGAATCTGCAGGGAGGAATGGTCATGGCGAGTCAGGCGAAATTGGCGA
>CAIQIE010000103.1 GCA_903871805.1 uncultured Planctomycetaceae bacterium
AACGGATTTAGACACTGCTCATCAAACCGAGATGGCCCCTTTTCGTAAACCCAAAACCGCAAACAATTTTGATCCGCGCTCTTCATTTTGCGCAGAACCTTTTTTCGTGTCTTTCGTGGTTAAACATTCCACATGCACCACCTCCCAAAGTCTGATCGCACCATCCGTGTCATCAGAGCAATCCGTGGTAAACATCCGGCCCACAACCCTCTGAACACCGTCATTCCCATGACCACCGTCATTCCCGCGCAGGCGGGAATGACGTAACCCAAAGACGGAACTCGCCTGGGGACACAGCAGCTTTGTCGGTTTGACTTTGATAGAATCCTGCGGATCGCAGGCGTTGTTCGCTCTGTTTTGACATTCACGACATGTTGCCAGAAAATCACAGTACCGGGGGCCGGGCAACGGCGCTCTGGGTGTATTTACCACATCGGCGAAATGCTATGTCCCCAAAGGCGCCTCAGGCGGTGCCGTGTTGCAGGGCGACGGCCCCGCCCGATTTTCTCGCCCAACAGACGGGGCGTGGCAAAAGCCGCGCAGGCCCAGGACTCACGATATCTCAGCACCGGAGAATTCTGAAAGTTTTTGAACGTACAAGAACGAAAGATTACGCCATGGGTCGGACCTGGATTTTCACAATCTCTTCGATGCTGATGTTCGAGTTGATGGGGCTGACTTCGGCTCAGGACCCCAGACAATTCAATCAGTCGAAGGAGACGCCGGAATGGTTGACTCCACAGATCGCCGGGCCTCACGTGTCCTATCACACGTTCGACAGCACTGCGGCTAAGTCAAGGGTGAGCTACCATCTCTACATGCCTGAGGCCTGCGAGGGCGACACTGAAAAGAGGTTTCCTGTTGTATATTGGCTTCATGGTTCTGGTGGCGGGCTGGCCGGCATTCCCAAAGTAGCCACACACTTCGATGCTGCCATTGCAGCCGGAAAAACACCGCCATGTCTGGTCGTCTTCGTCAATGGGCTTGTCGAAGGCATGTATGTCGACTGGAAAGATGGCGCGGCACCGCTGGAAACGATTATCGTCAGGGAACTCGTGCCGCATATCGACGCGACGTATCGAACCATCGCAACACGTGAAGGCAGATTGCTGGATGGCTACAGCATGGGTGGTTACGGTGCGGCGAGGCTTGGCTTCAAGTACCACGATCTCTTCCGTTCAGTGTCCATCATGGGTGGCGGGCCTTTGCAAGCCGAACTTAATCAGGCACCTCGTGCAGGCCGGCAACGCGCTGCTGAAGTTCTGGCGAAGGTCTATGGAGGCGACCAGGCGTATTTTAAAAGTGTCAGCCCACGGTTTCTGGCGGTGCAAAATGCACAGGCGATTTCCAATGGCTCGCACATTCGCATGGTTTGTGGTGATCAGGATGAAACGTTCTCCAACAATCTTGCCTTTCATGAACATCTCCAGAAACTCACGATTCCACATACATGGACCATTCTGGAAGGAATTGACCATAACCCAATGAGAACGCTTGACGCACTGGGGGATTCCAACTGGCAGTTTTACCGGCAGGCATTCGAGAAACCCGCAGGTACTCGATTGTTAATCGAGAATTCCGAGTTCGAAATTGCGTTCAAGGTCAGGCAACAGGATCGCCGAGCTGTGATTGTGAACGCGTCCACGGATGGCACAAAAAGGCCAGTTGTCATTGCGCTTCACGGTGGCCAGGGGCGTGCTGAGATCATGCGCAGCAACTCGGGTTTTGACCCTGTCGCCAGGACCAACGGCTTCATGGTGGTTTATGGCGAGGGAACCGATTTCGGCGGAAAACGTCATGCGTGGAACACGGGGTTTCTGTTGCGGAGACAAGTGCGTGATGCCGACGATGTCGCCTACCTGGACACCTTGATCGATAAGCTCATCAATGAATACGACGCTGATCCAGCACGAATCCACATGACCGGCGGTTCCAACGGCGGCATGATGACGTTTGTCTACGCGGTGGCTCGAGCTGAACGTCTGGCAGCAGTCGCACCAGTGGTCGCGTCGATGTTCACTTTCGACCGGAAGCCATCGGTTCCATTGCCGATACTGATCATCAACGGTGCTAAAGATGAAGACGTTCCGCTGGAGGGAGGCATGAGTCGGAACCCGCTCGTTCGTCGCGCACAGGACGCTCCATTCAAGCCATTACAAGACGTCGTCCAGTTCTGGGTTGAGGCGAACAGGTCAAAAAATTCCGCACAGGTCCATACAAAGGGTACAGTGACCACGTCCCGCTATGCAGCCACTGCAGATGGTGCTGAAACTGAGTTTGTCCTTGACTCTGCCGGAGCGCACGGCTGGCCGGGCTCGCAGTCTCGACGGGATGGAAATTCGCCTGTCAAGTCTTTCTCCGGTGCAGAGAAAGTCTGGGAGTTCTTCAGGGATAAGCATCGATAACCAGCATAAAAAACTGGGGGGAAAACAAGAAAAAACTGGGGCCATCCACCTGTCGCTTTTGTCGTAAGTGCATTTCTGTAAATGCTTTGCGTACCGACGTGTGTTTTGAGAACGCGTGGGGGCCATCAATGGGTCTCAGACGAACTGGCCTCGGCCTGCGGAGCCTTTGGCGTCTGTGTTTGCGAGGCACGGCAAAGGAATTTGTGCGACTCCGTTGTTTTATTCGCCGAATGTTTGGGCAGGCGTGCAGGGGCGTCCGGTGCGGTTTGCGAGGCACCTGCGGCCGGGGACACATCATCACGTCATCGTAACGCGGCCATGAAAATCCCCGGAATCAGCACAACTCTCCCGACCGGCACAGGGCGTTCGAGGTGCTGT
>CAIQIE010000104.1 GCA_903871805.1 uncultured Planctomycetaceae bacterium
CCAATCCAATTGCACGACTGAGGCTCAGATGGTGAATACGGAGCACGGTCCTCGCGCCGGTTGGCTGGCTCCGGTGGAACTGGAGCCAAAGCAGAAAAAGGCTCGAGAAAAGCAGACGACACGGCGAGCCAGCAACAAGGGATGTCTGTTCATGTCGCTGGATCAGTACCTGCAGTTGCTGGACTGGACGGGGCGGCAATTGCGTCGAGACAAGCCGGGAGTCATTTCCGGCGATCTGAAGCCGATCATGGAGCGTCTGGACTGCACGGTAGAATCCTGGCTGGACCTTGTGCAGAACTTCCGCCGGCGATTCCGCACGGAAGCTGGGCGTCCGGAGGCTCTTGCCGGTGTCAGTTCGCTGCGGCGAAACTGCCGTACGTCAGCCCACAAAAGCTGAGCGCCTTTTTCGTTACAAGTTTCTTTGTGTGGTTGGCTTACGTAAAGAATTCCCGGAAGAAATGAGCAAAGGTGCATGGCACCGGGATGCTGGATTTGGCACCGGGATGCTGGATTCTGATTCCCGCCTGAGCGGGAATGACTGGTGTGGGTGTTGCACCGACTGAGTGGTGGTCTGGTGCGTTGGGGGAACAAACGATTTTGATGGCAGGACCGCTGTAATCGTTACGGATTGAGGGGGTTATTGATTCACGTACCATGGATGTGAATGAAAGTCGTAGCATTCACAAGCGTGCTGTGATGTACTAAATAGGAAATCACACAACGCGTTACATGGAAAATTGCCCTTATGCTTTCCTGTCTTTCGACGTATACGCTTTTCGGAATCGAAGCCCGGTCTGTGGAGGTCGAAGTCGACATTTCCCCGGGGGCTTTGCCAAAGACAATCCTCGTGGGTCTGGCGGAAGCCGCTGTGAAGGAGAGTATTCACCGCATTGAAAGGGCGCTGGTAAACAGCGGGTATGGTCGTCCCAACGATCGAATTGTGATCAATTTGTCTCCAGCCGATCTCCCCAAGGATGCGGCGTCGCTGGACCTGCCGATTGCGCTGGGGTTGTTAACCGCCGATGGTCAGGCAGAGCAGGAAGCGGGGAACAAGGTCGTGTATGTGGGTGAACTGGCACTGGATGGGACGCTGCGTGCAGTACGGGGCATTTTGTCAATGGCGCTGGCTGCCCGTGATTCGGGGAAGACGCACATTGTTGTTCCTGCCGCAAATGCGCGCGAGGCAGCGGTGGTGGAAGGCATCGATGTGATTGCCGCAGGGACACTGGCAGAGGCTGTGGGATTTCTGACCGGTCAGTTGCCCCTGTCACCAGTCGTCTTCAGCTGGCAAAACGCACGGCACGATTATGGAACGTACGATATTGATTACGTGGATGTGAAGGGACAGGAGATGGCGAAGCGTGCTGCAATGGTGGCCGCGGCTGGATGCCATCATCTGCTGATGATTGGTTCTCCGGGTACGGGCAAGACGTTGCTTTCCCAGCGTCTGTGTACGATTCTTCCCGAACTGGAAGCGGAGGAGAGTCTGGAGACGACTCGCATTTACAGTGCTGTTGCGCAGCTGGAAGCTGGACAGCCGCTGATGTTGCGGCGTCCATTTCGATCACCGCATCATACGATCAGTGAGGCAGGGCTGGTGGGCGGTGGCAGTATTCCGCAGCCGGGTGAGATCAGCCTGTCTCATAACGGCATTTTGTTTCTGGATGAGCTGCCGGAGTTTAATCGTCGTACTCTGGAGGTGATGCGACAGCCGCTTGAGGATCAGACGGTGACGATTTCACGAGCCATGGGAAGCGTAACGTTTCCGGCAAATGTCATGCTGGTTGCTGCCATGAATCCTTGTCCCTGCGGATTTCGGGGTGATCCCCGACGCAGTTGCAATTGTTCGCCGCCGCAGATTGAACGGTATCTGGGACGGATTAGCGGGCCGCTGCTGGATCGCATCGACATCCATATCGAAGTTCCGCCGGTTCCATTTCGGGAACTATCAGACAAAACGGAGGGTACCTCCAGTGCGGAAATCCGAGAGCAGGTAGTGGAAGCACGCCGCAGACAGACTCAGAGATTTCGAACAGAGAATGTCCGGGTGAACGGAAAAATGAAACCTCCCCAGATCCGCAGGCACTGCAGACTGCAGCCTGATGCAGAGGAATTAATGAAACAGGCGATGGAGGACATGGGACTGTCGGCGCGAGCGCACGACAAGATTCTACGGATCAGCCGGACAATTGCTGATCTGGCGCAGAGTGAGCACATTAACGTGGTGCATCTGAGTGAGGCGATCAACTACCGCACGCTTGACCGCAATTACTGGCAAGTGTGAACACTGCTGAAGTGATGGCGGACGGTTATAGTGACCACCAGTCATTCCAACGTTGAACAATCAGCGTCAGGTGTGCGTGTCTGCGTTAACAATCACCCTGTTGCAGCACTCGGCGATGGACTGGTAAACGGGCTTCGGATCCTGATCGACTGCATTTACGGGAATGCCTGAGGCTGACGGTCAGGTTCTTTGCGGAATCGCAACGGGGGGTGCCGAGGAACTTCTGAAGTACCGGTTATGTGCCGGGGGCGGCCTTTTTATTATCGAGGTGATGATCGATCGCGGCTTTGACTTCTTCGAGAGAGCCTTTGACCGTCCGACCTCCCACTTTTGCATGATAACGCTTGTGTTTTCCGGGCATCATTCCGGGGGCCTGAGAATAAGAGTGATTTTCCTTGATCTCGATGTCACGGTGATTGAAGGGTGTATGCTTGCCGTTGGCCATGATCAGTTTTCCGAGGGGAATTACGAAGTTGTCGCGCACTTTTCAGAACGATTTCCAGAACTGCCTTTTAAAGAAGTATAACGAGTGTCGGTCCCTTGTGGCTATGCCCTTTGCAAATTGAGATTTGCAGAAACAGGAGAACTGCATGATGTCGTGCCTGGGCGGAGTTGTCGCGTTGCTGGCATCGCTTTTTTCTGAGGGAATTTCTGCTGTGCAGAGTGGCTTTGCAGAATGTCAGTGGCCCTGGGGAAAACGTGTCATCCGCAGTCGCCGGATTTCCGGCTCATCGACGCAAATCCCCAGCAAGGCCCTGTCTGGCTGGAGGCGATCCTGTCCTGTGGGGTGATCAGGCGGGCAGACCAGTCGCTTACTGTTTTCTGAACGGCCGGGTGTCCCGGCGGTTCCATAGCGAGACTTGTGTGCACAATGAGCGACGCGCTTGCGTTGTCGTGTTGGGGCAGGGAAGATGTTAACGGGCTGACCTGAGTGGCGGGCCGTGAAGTCATGCACGCAGTCTTTGGGAATACGACGATACGACGGGACTGATGCATCTACGGCCAGTATTTCCCTGGAAACACTGGGGTTGTCGGAGGCCATGTGTGATCTGCGGTGGCTCTGAGGAATACCTGAATTTGACGGACCATTGCACATGCGGCGAACATTTCAATTGATGCTGGCTTTGGCAGTCCTTCTGACAACGGCAGCGGCGCGTGGCCAACAGCGTCCGAACGTGGTCGTCTTTCTGGCTGACGATGCTGGCTGGGGGGATTACAGCCATTCCGGCAATCAGATGGTGCAAACACCATCGATTGATTCGATCGCGAAATCGGGTGTTTCGCTGGATCGGTTCTTTGTGTGTCCGGTGTGTGCTCCGACGCGTGCGGAGTTCCTTACCGGGCGCTACCATCCTCGTGGTGGCGTACGAGGGGTTTCGACGGGCCAGGAGCGACTGGACCTGTCGGAGACGACTGTTGTCGAGGCGTTCAGGGCTGCGGGGTATGCCACGGGGGCTTTTGGAAAGTGGCACAATGGAAGTCAGTGGCCCTACCATCCGATGGCCCGTGGATTTGACGAGTACTTTGGGCATTCATCCGGGCACTGGGGCGAATACTTTGACGCGCCTCTGGAGGACAATGGCCGGATGGTTCGCACGACGGGCTATATTGTGGATGTTTGTACGGATCGAGCATTAAATTTTATAGACAGGAACCGGCAGCGTCCATTTTTCTGTTTCATTCCGTTTACCACGCCGCATTCGCCATGGAGTGTTCCAGTAGACGACTGGCTGCGATTTCGCGATCGTCCAATTGCTCAGGCGGCGACAACTCCGGAGCGGGAGAAACCAGAGGAAACGCGGTGTGTACTGGCGATGATGGAGCAACAGGACCGCAACGTGGGGCGTGTGCTGCGGCGTTTGCAGGACTTCGGGCTGCGAGAGAACACGATTGTCCTTTATTTTTCGGATAACGGTCCGAATACGGCTCGCTGGACAGGCGGTATGAAGGGGCAAAAGGCGACAACGGACGAGGGGGGTATTCGCAGCGTGTGTTTCCTTAGCTGGCCGGCTCGATTGCCACAGGGCCATGTGGTGCCGCAGATTTCGGGAGCCATTGATTTGCTGCCGACACTGATCTCGCTGGCGCAGGTTCCGCGGGTGGGTGAGAAGCCGCTGGATGGAAAGGATCTGACTCCGCTGCTGCAGCGGCAACCAGTGGACTGGCCTGATCGGACATTGTTTACAACCTGGGCTGGCCGAGTCTCCGCAAGGACTCAGAAGTTTCGACTGGACAGCGATGGTCAGTTATTCGATATGGAGCAGGATCCTGGTCAGACGCTGGCAGTGAATCAGCAGCATCCGGAACTGGCCGTCAGGCTTCAGTCGGCGGTGAGAGAATGGCGTCGTGATGTTCTGCAGCCTGACAGTCCCCTGGCAAGTCGGCCGGCGGGCAATGCTGTGGATCCGCGACCGTTTCCTGTGGGGTATGAAGAATTTCCGATCACGATGCTTCCAGCAAGAGACGGGGAACCTCGGGGAGGCATCAAACGCAGCAGTGCAGCACCGAACTGTTCTTACTTTGTGAACTGGACCTCGCTGGAAGACCGGATGGTCTGGAATATTGACGTTCACAAATCCGGGGAATACGACGTAGTGATTGACTACACCTGTCCACTGGGGGATGTAGGTTCGCTGATTGAGTTGCAGTGTGGAAGCAGTCGACTGCAAGGTCGTGTGAACACGGTCTGGGATCCGCCATTGCTGACGAATCAGGACACGTTGCCACGTCCGCATGGAGAATCCACCATGAAAGAATTTCGGTCGTTGTCTCTGGGCCGGATTTCTCTGGAGAGTGGCAGAGCTTCACTGCAGTTGCGTGCGCTGGAGATTGTCGGGAAGTCCGTGATGGATGTTCGTCGGATTACACTGACGTTGTTATCAGCAACAGCAGCACCATAAAAGCGTCGCGTGAATCCGAGTGGCAGGATTAATGCATGGGTGGGATGCGTGTTTTTGTGGGAGGCGCTTCGTACGTGCTGTTATCCATGGCTGCGTGTCGCCGGCAACGTGCAGCGATCATGCCACCATGCGATGGCAGGCAGTGGAATGGTCTGTTCGGGAGGTGGTTGTGGTGCCTGGTAGTCTGAGTTGCAGGTGGTGGTCTGGAATGTGGAGCAACGACTGATGTCTATGAGTGTAAGAGTGTTGTTGCTGTTGTTCATCGAGTATGGGTTTGCTCGCGATCTGTGTGCACAGTTAAGTGAGCGGGGACTACAGAGACTTCAGAAGTCGACCGTTCGTGTCATGTGCGGCGATGATCAATCGTCCGGGGTGATTGTTTCCGAGGGCGGGGATATTTTGACCGTGGCGCATGGCCTTCAAGGGGATTCGCGGGAGATTTACGTCTATAGAAATGATGGCAGCAGATATCCGGCAGAGCGAATACTGATGGATCGTGAGGCGGACATCGCGATTTTGAAGATTTCTGTGGCACCGGCGAATGGTCAGGAGTTGTCGTTTGTGCCTGTGGCAGCAGATCTGGACCAGCAGGATTTGAGAGACGCCACCGTTGTCGCCACTGGCTATCCCGCGCGGGTTCCTGAAGCCTTGAATTCATTGCCGCGTCTGGGCCGCATCCGATCGGTTGAAGACGGAGTGATTCGTACGACATGCATGTTGACGGTGGGAGATTCGGGTGGGGCGTTAATGAATGGGAATGGACAGCTGATTGGAATTCACAGACAGATTGGTCTTGGGATTGAGGCGAACGTGCATCTTTCGATGGCGCGTATACGGGGCGTGATTCAAAAGCGATCCGAGCTTCGACGGATGCTGGTGATTGAGGCTGGCACACCGATTCTGGCAGCGGCTTCGGGCGACTTACTGAAACGCAGCCTGGAAGCCGTTTCGTCACGAACGGTCGTTGTTTTTCAGAAGGCGAAAGGGGCTGAGACGCGTGGCGCGGGGATTCCGGGAATTCGGCTGGATGCCCGGCGTGTGGTGACGAAGCTCAGTGAACTTTCCCGAGGCACGCCGATTACTTGTCGGCTTTCGAATGGTCGGGAGGAACCTGCGCAGGTGTTGCAAGAGGATTCCGTCAGAGACCTGATTATTCTGGAGCTGGACGCGGGGGCGGGCCTGCCGGACGTGGCACCTCTGGAAATGGCGATGCCCGTTGCTGGAGATCTGGTTTACGCCGTCACGGGTCAGGAGAACGATGGTGCAGTGAGGATCAGTGTGCCGGGTGTTCTGGGGCGTGTAGGCTACGACGAGCCTGCGGTGCCGGCGAAACTGGGGGCGATTCTGGAAGTGGATCCGATGTCTGGATTTCTGAGATTCCGCGAAGTCAGCCCGAATGGACCCGCGGCG
>CAIQIE010000105.1 GCA_903871805.1 uncultured Planctomycetaceae bacterium
GAAAAATGCACGAGCAGAAGATGTGGCAAAAGCGATTACTGATTTTCTGAATGCGGGTTCCTCAGCTGGCGCGACGGGTGATCCTGCCGCAGGTTCGGCCAACGGAACACCAGCGGGGCAGCGCGTGGTGTCAGAGAAAAACACCAACAGCCTCCTCGTACGCGGCACCAGTGAAGAGTTGGCAACGATTGAACGGCTGGTGGCCGAACTCGATCGCGCTCCACGCGAAGTTCTGGTTCAGGCTCTCCTGGTCGAAGTCGAGCTGGGTAATGTGAATGAGCTGGGAGTCGAGATGGGGTTCCAGGACTCCGTGCTGTTTGACCGCAGCGTTGTCGACAAACTGGTCACCGTCACACAGACCACCACAGCCCCCAACGGCACGCAAACAACGAACCAGAACATCATTTCGCAGACCGCCGCGCCAGGTTTCAACTTTATGGGACAGCCGCCGGGGAACAACGTCGCCGCAAACCCGGGCAGAGTTGCTCCGCAGGGGCTGTCCTCCTTCGGTATGGGGCGAGTCAACGGAGACCTCGGTTTTGGCGGTCTCGTGCTCTCTGCCGGTTCAGAATCCGTCAATGTGCTGCTCCGAGCTCTGGACGCCAATTTCAACATCGAAGTACTCAGTCGTCCACAGGTCCGCTCTGTCGAAAACCACGAAGCCTTCATTCAGATTGGCCAGCAGGTGCCCGTTGTGGATGGTGTGTCCCTGACACCAGTCGGCAGCGCCAACCCACAGATTCGACAGGACAAAGCCGGCATTATTCTGAGGGTCACTCCCCGCATCAGTCCGGACGCGCGAGTCCAGCTGGATGTGGAGGCCGAGAAAAGCTCGTTCAATCTCACACCAGGCTCCGGCGTACCGATCTTCACAGACGCCACCAATGGAAATGTGATCGAAGCCCCGATTAAGGACCTCACGACAGCCCAGACAACTGTCAGTGTCCAGTCCGGCCACACAATCGTGCTGGGCGGCATGATCACCAACGATCAGACCACGGCAACACGGAAATTACCGTGGTTGGGCGACATCCCGATCCTTGGTCGATTGTTTCGGTACGACTATAACCGTCTGAAACGCAAAGAATTGCTGGTGTTTCTGACACCGACAGTTCTCGAGGACGATGCTCAGGTGGAGGGAATCCAGCAGCGGGAAATCGATCGCATCAATCTGCCAGCGGAAGCATGGAATGTTCACGACTCACTCGCTTCCCCCCAGGGCACAGGTGAACTGTATCCAGAGGACTCGCAGGAGCTTCCCGAGGCTTATTCAGACGAGATGTCACGGAATTCTTTAACCGACGACAGCGCCCCGGCAAACACTCGAACTGCGTCCCGAAGCAGCAACAGTGCCAGGTCCTCCGGACACTCCATGCTGCAGGCCAGTCACTCGACTGAAGAACAGCCGCAACAGCCCGTGCGAGCCGCTTCCGGCACCAACTCCAGATCAAACACGGCCGCGCCGGATCCGAAATCGTCCTGGCGTCAATCCGGCAACTATCGAGGCCCCGCCACACAGCCGGCAACCCCACCCGATCCACCAGAAAAACCGGCCGGGCGATCCTGGAATCCACTGCGATTTCAACGGAAACCCGAGGAACCCACAGCAGACGCAGCAGTGCAGCAGACCTCTGCGGCCGCCGCCGCACAGGCAGCAAGAGCGCAACGTAAACGTTGAACATCGCCACTCCGGACGGCTCGTCACTCCCCAGCGCTTCAGCAGCCGAGATTCGCCCGTCCGCTGCCCATGCTGACGGTCATCCAGCGTGAGGATTCTGTTGCGAAAGGGCAACATATGTTGCGTCAGGACAACAGTGACTCAGCGTTACTGCATCCGGGTACACGCAAAAACTGAGGGTTTTCCGAATCTGTTTTCCTGCCGGACGACCTCAGTAAAACCGAGTTTTCACTTAGAAACACCTCTTTTCGCTCCATGTCTTCTCGCCTACTGGCCCTCGCCGTGCAACTATGAGGAAGCCTGTGCCTCCAGAATCCCCCGTCTGCGGCACGATCACGCACTCCGGGAACGCGATGTGCAGTTCGATTGAACAAAGGTCGGCTGCGCCTGCGCAACGTGGAATGAATAACGCAGCCGACGAATGACTCGCAACTGCTGAATGAGTCTGGTTTGGGCAACACACCTCCAGTATGAAACGCCTTTCGGAGCTGCACTGCGTGATTTCGGCTATCACTAATACAGACAGTTCCAGCCCATACAGCCAACTGGCTGCTCGATTTGGCATGGAGTTTGTCGACCTTGAACAATTCCTCGTCGATACCAGCTTGCTGCAGACATTCCCCGGTCAGGATTTGTTTCGCGAGAAAATTCTGCCACTTCAGCGCGTCGGCAATCGAGTACAGGTTGCTGTCGCTGACCCACTGAATCTGGAAGCATTGCAGGATCTGACTGTCCGCACCGGACTCTACCTCGACCCCGTCCTCGCGCCGGAAGAACAGATCCAGCGGCACCTGAAGAATGCCCTCGGAGTCGGCGGCGGAACCGTCCATGAACTTGTCGCAATGTCGAAGGAGGAAATCGACTCGCTGCAGGCCGCCGCAGGCGACGAAATCGGCGATGCATCCCAGGCCTCTTCAGTTGTCAAGCTGGTGAATGAGCTGATCATGGAGGCGATCGAACAGAAGGCCAGCGACATTCATATCGAACCGGAAGACGATGATCTCGCCGTCCGTTTTCGCGTCGACGGTATGCTGCAGATCCAGCCGATGCCGGCAGAGATTCAGAGATTCCGGGCCGCGATCGTCAGCCGGCTTAAAATCATGGCCAAAATGAACATCGCAGAAAAACGTCTGCCGCAGGACGGACGCATTCGACTGACGATTCGTGGTCACGAAGTCGACATCCGCGTTTCTGTCATCCCCATGCTGCATGGCGAAGGCGTCGTGATGCGACTGCTGGACAAGTCGCGAGCCTCGCTCAGTCTGGATTCCGTACGCTTCCCCGAAGAACTTCGCCGGCACTGGCAGACCTTGATACGTCGTCCGCATGGCCTGATTCTGGTCACCGGCCCCACCGGCAGTGGAAAGACGACAACGCTCTATAGTTCACTCTGCGATATCCGTCGCCCCGATCTCAAGATCATCACGATCGAGGATCCGGTCGAGTACAATCTGAAACAGATCAGCCAGATACAGGTGCAGTCTCAGATCGGACTCACCTTCGCCGCCGGCCTTCGCAGTGTCCTGCGTCATGACCCCGATGTCGTGCTGATCGGTGAAGTACGTGATGCTGAAACCGCAGTCAGCGCGATCCAGGCGTCTATGACGGGCCACCTCGTCTTCAGCACGATTCACACTAACGACGCTGCGGGAACATTCACACGCCTGATTGACATGGGAATTGAACCGTACCTCGTGGCCAGTACACTTCAGGGCGTGCTGGCCCAGCGACTTGTGCGTCGTCTTTGCCGCCACTGTCGCATGGAATATCTTCCGGAAACAGATCAGCTGCCGTCTGACTGTATACTCCCCAGCTCGCAGAAACTCTGGAAGGCGAGCGGCTGTCGTGAATGTCGCGGCTCCGGGTATTCCGGTCGAATTGCAATCTTCGAACTGCTGATCACCAGCAGTCGGATCCGGGCCCTCTGCATGCAGCAGTCAGACTCTACTGAAATTCAGGCAGAAGCCGTGCGGCAGGGAATGCAGACCCTGCGTCAAAATGGCTGGCAGCGCGTTCTTGCGGGCGATACATCGCTGGATGAACTGATCCGCGTCTGCCCGCTGGAAACCGAAAATCCGTAGTCGACTCAGTCGCGTCCGACATCACCCGATGCTTTTTCCCAGCGCAGTCCAACAGAGTCTGCCGTAAGAATCGGAAGATCCTGAAACTGCAGCATCCGCGGCTGTGGGTCGGTACAGTCCACCAGAAAACGAATCGCAGCGACAGGACGCTCACCTGCGATCTGACCAATCGCGATCCCGCTATAGACGCTGCCACCGACCGTGATATACGGTGCCATCGCCCGATATTCACCCGTCGCCACCAGACCTCGATTCAGCAGCCAGGCAGTGGATTTGAATTCCCGTTTGCCGCGATCCTCATAATCAGGCTGCAGGGAATGAATCGCACGAGCCAGCGAGGAACTTACGCCGGGAATCGAAGCCAACACCTCTTCAGAAGCCGAATTGATATCGATTCGACCGTAAATGGCCCGATCCATGGTGAGACAAAACACTTCCTCCAGTTCCGGCAGCATCCGACTGATCGTCGCGGCATCGGCGGCCCATGGAGACTGCAGCACGCGATCCTTTCCCTCAACAGTCACACGCACCTGACCACCAAAGAGATCCACAATCGAACGAAACTCAAAGGAAGGATTTCCATCCAGTACCAGTCCACCACGAGAATATTCATGCACGGCCACGTTCTTCTTCGGCTGATTCAATAGCCCCAGCTGCATCTTCAATCGATCGTTGGCGTTCTCCAGCCGCTCCAGCAGCCGCAACCGCTGATCCTCCCCTTCATCCGGTCTGATATCGTCAAGCCAGGTGATTCCATGCAACCGACCGGCCACGATGAACAACGCCGCCTCCGCCCCCAGCCGCGGCAGGATCTGATCATATAACTTCGCCAGCTCCGTGGAATTCAGATGAATCCGGGGCTTACCCTCTGGACTGGCCTGCGACTCCGCACTCACCAGCGTCAGATAACCCGCAATCCCGGTCTGCAGCACGCCATCCTGATTGTCATCCGGTTCCTGCAGGCCACCGTCATCTTCTTCAGGATCCAGAATTCCATTCTGATTCTGATCTTCTCCAAACAGGATCGCTGCCGTCATTCCTCGCACCGATAACAATTCGGACAGGTCTTCGCACATGGCATTTCGCGGCACACGCGGAGTCGCCTGAGCGAGATACCACTCCGCCTCAGCCCCAAACTCCGACGGCTCATTGTCTTCATCAATCCAGTCCAGCAGGGAATCCGCGAGGGGAACTGTCATTCCGGGGATCACCGTCAATCGGCGACGTGCCTGCGGACGCCGCGTGGCCTTGAGTGGCAGTGATCTGAGATTCAGCTTTGACGATTCATTCAGCCAGCCAAATTCAGGCGCCATGTTTCGACCTGTCGGCAGTTTCCGCAGCAGCGTCAGTCGGCCAGACTCACCGTCCACCAGCGGTATTGCCACCGACGTCTTTCGGATGTCGCGAGCCTGTTTCTGCAAATCCGCAACGGCCAGTTCCACAGCCGATTCCGCCAGCTGACGCCGCTTCAGGTGCTGCAGCCCCATTCTTGTCGCCCCGAATTCCGTCACCATCAGTGCGGAAAAGGAGTACACAGCAAAACTCAGCAGTGCCACAACCACAAGCACCAGCAACAGCACAAATCCGCGTCGAGAGTCCACAGCGGCAGCGAAAGTCCGATCAGA
>CAIQIE010000106.1 GCA_903871805.1 uncultured Planctomycetaceae bacterium
CGCGCAGAATACAGCCCCTACCCAAATGTGAATGATGCCCTTGTCACTGCACTGCGGACCAAAAGCGAAGCCCGAGTCGCCGCGGACAGCGAATTTATGCAGATCAATAAGCTGATCGAAAAGTACCTGCAGCGGAAAAATGAAAAGACAATTTCTCTCAACGAAAGCGTGCTCCGCGCAGAAGAAGAAGAACTGAAGCAGGAAAAGAAGGAAGAGGAAGAAGCCGTCAAGCAGGCCAGTGGAAGCAGCAACGAAGACATCTTCCCCAAAGACTTCTACAACAAAGAACTGCTCAACATCTCAACGGACTACATGCAGTACCTGACAAACATGCAGGCGTCTCGCAAGTAGACTTTCCCCGTTGATACGGATTGATCTCCCAGAGCCAGGTCGGCTTCGCCCTGGCTCTTTTCCTGCGCTGCCTCCCCGGAACCTTCAACGTGGCACCAGCCGGCCTCACGGCGGGGCTGTCGGTGAACCCCAATTTCAGGCTTTGACAAAGCACTACACAGTCGCCGGCGCCGACCTTGTAGCAGCATACCGCATTCACAACGTACATCGTTGCCCTGGTCGCCGTTACGCCGCGCGGAAAAGAAAGCGACAACTCGGGTCAGGCGTCTGATATCGCCCCTGTTCGCAAATAATCGGTTTTAATCGGTAAAGATCGTTTGACATTCGACAGCGGATTCGGTCATCTAGTGTCCGTTTGATGGGGGAAAACTCTACCGATTTTCCCGAACTTCGCCTCAGGCGAGCGTATGGCTTAACCCCAGTCGCCCACGAGGAACTTGAGAAATGGCCGAGATGGAAGACCGCTGGTTATCGATAGGGGAAATCTGCAAGTACCTCGGGGTCAGCAATGACACAGTGTACAAAACGTAATTCCATTGCTCGAAGGTGACTGGTTCATCGACGACATTGCCGAACGGTTTCGCAAGTTCCTGAGAGTGGCTTTTGGCGAGGAACACTACGAGGAAAATCTCCAGTTTGTCGAACAGTCACTGAACATCAAGGGCAAGCGCAATTACACCATCCGCGACTATTTCCTTGGCGAGTTCTACACCGACCATGTGAAACGCTACAAGAAACGGCCCATCTACTGGCTGTTCTCCAGCCCGAAAGGCAGCTTCAATGCACTGATCTACATGCACCGCTACCGCCCGGATACTGTCAGTATCGTGCTCAACGACTACCTCCGCGAATTCCGCACCAAACTGACCGCCCACAAGAACCACCTGGAAGCCGTCAGCATCAGCGCCAGCAGCAGTCAGACCGAGAAAACGAAGGCCCTCAAGGAAATCGAGAAGCTCAACAAGGTGATCTCCGAAGTGGAGGAGTATGAACGCGAAGTGCTGTACCCGCTGGCCACCGAACAGCTGACGATCGACCTTGACGATGGCGTCAAAGTCAACTACCCCAAATTCGGCACGGCCCTGAAGAAAATCGTCGGCCTCGATGCCAGGGAAGACGAGTAATGTCTGCTGATAACGCATTGACCAGTGAGAGTGACTATCGCGACTGGCTGGCTTCGATCAAGGGCCGTATTCACTCGGTGCAGATGAAGGTGGCACTGGCGGCCAATCACGAATTGATCGCCCTGTATTACGAGCTGGGTGCCCAGATTTCCGAACGGGAGTCCGGGGCGCGGTGGGGGACGGGCTTTATCGAGGCGTTCAGCAAAGATCTGAAGTCGGCGTTTCCCGACGTGGGAGGCTTTTCCGCCAAAAATCTACGCTATTGCCGTGCTTTTTTTCGCTTTTATTGCGACCCGGCAATTTGGCAACAGGCTGTTGCCAAATTGACCGCAGAACCCCTGTGGGGCGTCGATGCCGCGTTAGTCCAGCCCATCATGCAGGTTCCCTGGGGGCATCATATCCAGATCTTCAGCAAGTCCGCCTCCATTTCAGAGGCGGGGTTTTATATTGCTCAAACCATCGAACAGGGCTGGAGCCGCGATGTCCTGGCACTGCAACTGAAATCGCGTTTGTACGACCGCGCGGGTAAAGCCGTCACCAATTTCTCCCACACTCTGCCCGCGCCGCAGTCGGATCTGGCTCAGCAGACTCTGAAAGATCCCTACACCTTTGACTTCATGACCATGACCGCCCCGTACAACGAACGGGATGTGGAACGGCAGTTGACCCGGCACATCACCCAGTTTCTGCTGGAACTGGGCCGCGGATTCGCTTTTATCGGGCGTCAATACCATCTGCAGATTGCGGACAACGACTACTACATCGATCTGCTCTTTTACCACGTGACATTGAAGTGCTATGTGGTGGTGGAGCTCAAAAACCGAAAATTCATTCCCGAATACGCCGGCAAGCTCAACTTCTACCTGTCGGCAGTGGACAGCCTGCTGAAACGCGACGATGACCAACCCACCATTGGCCTGCTGTTGTGCCGCGACAAAAACAACATCGAAGTGGAATTTGCCCTGCGCGATGTGAACAAACCCATGGGCGTCAGTGAATACACACTGGTCGAGAATCTTCCGGACAACCTGAAAGGCGCACTGCCAACAGTGGAAGAGATAGAGCAGGATTTGCAGCAGTTGCAGGAGGATGTCCGCCATGAACAGAATTGAATCTGCCCTGACAAAACTGTTCGACCGGCATCGGATTGTCTTTTGGTATGACGCGAAGTGTGAGTTGCGTGCTGACTTCCAGTCGCTTCAGCTTCCCGGTGTCGAGAAACTGGAGCTGAACAATAACGAGTACAGCATCAAGTACAGGCTGCTGCGCGAGCAACCGGAACAGAAAGTTCTCGTCTATCGTGAAGGACCTCAGCCCGCCGATCTCGATAACTGGCTGCTGGATATTCAATTGGCCCATGGCGAGTTCCGCACTGATCAGGTGGCCATCTGGCTGTCTGAACTCGACCTGGGTCCGGAGTTCACCAGTGTGGTCCAGGCCCATGCGGAGTTCTTCCAGGCAATCAAACGCAGGGACGCCCTCAGGAAGCTGCTGAAAGCTGACGACACCGCCGGACAGATTCGCCTGAAGATGCTGGCTGTGTGCACCGGCAGCGAGCCGCGCGTGGATGCCGTCGTCGAGCAGTTGCTGGACGAGTTGGCAGTGGTCAGTGGCCAGAAGTCCGTTGAAAACACAGGAGAGAAGGTCAAGCTTGTTCAACGCTGTAATCTGGATGTCTGGTTCTGGGAACAAGTGAAGCGCCACTACAGTTACGAATCCGCTGAACCAGGGATCCGGGACTTTGTCGTCAAACTGTTTAAAGATTGCTACTTCCAGAGTTTTTCCGGCCGCGGGGCACAATCCGCTGCCCACCTGTCTTCGGATGCCCTCGTGTTTCTCCGACGCTGGAAGGATAGTCGGCAGTTCGAAGGCGCCTTCGAGACCCTGTCGGGCGAATGCGCTGAGGTCCTGGGCATCGAGCAGGATCTTGCAAGGCGAGATTTTCGCGAGTTAATTGAACTGGATTACTTCCGCCTGATTGATCAAAAGATCATCAGTGACCTGGTGCGTGCCGTGGCAGCCCGCACAGCCTCCAGCGGTGATGTCGCGATCTGGGTTCGACAGCGGCGACAAGGTCACTGGTATCGCGAATACCGGCATCTGTACGAGGCCATTGATTATGCCGCGCAGTTTCAGGAAAAATTGTCCGTCATGAGTGGTCAGTGGTCAGAACTGGCCGCTGAACCCTGGTCACTGGCCACCTGCGTTCAGCGGTACGCTGAAACCTGGTATCTGCTGGATCAGCTCTACCGCAAGTTCATCTACCATGTGCGCATTTCGGGACAGGCGTCGCTGATGGGAAGCCTGACCGAGCAGGTCGAAAATCTCTACTCCAACAACTACCTGCTGAAGCTGGGGGACCGCTTTCAGACCTTCGTTGATGCGGCAACAAAGTGGGACGCCTTCCCGGTCCACAGGCAGAATGAGTTTTTCGAACTCTGGGTCCGCCCGTTCCTGCGCAAGGACACCAGGGTCTGCGTGATTATCTCCGATGCCATGCGCTACGAGATCGGTGATGAACTGCTGAGCCTGATCCGCCAGGAGGACCGTTACAGCGCAGAACTGGAACCGGCTCTTTCGATGCTGCCGAGCTACACGCAGCTTGGCATGGCGGCGCTCCTTCCCAATCAGGTACTGGCGATTGCTGACAACAATACCGGAACCGTGCTGGTGGACGGCCAAAGCTCGCAGGGACCAGCAAATCGCATCCGGATCCTTGGCCAGGTGATCAGTCAGCGGGCTACGGCCTGCAAGGCCGATGAGCTGATGGCCATGAAGGGGGACGACTGCCGGGCATTGGTGCGCGACCATGACGTAATCTACATCTACCACAACCGCATCGACGCCACTGGTGATAAACGGGAATCCGAGGAGCGAGTTTTTGAAGCGGTGGAAGAAACCCTGCAGGAAATGATTCGCCTGATCAAAAAGCTCACCGGGGCCAATGCCAACAATTTGCTGGTGACCTCGGACCATGGCTTTCTCTACCAAAACCGTGCCATCGACGAGAGCGACTTCGCAGAGATTTCCGATTCAGGAAGTGACAGCGGTGATGCCGAGTCCAGTCAAAAATATCTGTACCACGATCGCAGATTTCTGCTGGGCCATAATTTGTCCGAGCATTCCAGCCTGCGAAAGTTCACCCCCTCGCAGCTGGGACTTGGTGGTGAGGTCGAGGTGCAGATTCCCAAATCGATCAATCGCCTGCGTCTGAAGGGTTCCGGCAGCCGCTTTGTGCATGGCGGCGCGTCGTTGCAGGAAGTGGTGGTTCCGGTGCTCAGGATCAACAAGAAACGTCAGAGTGATGTCACCGCCGTCGAGGTGGATATTCTGCGGGGAGCCAGCTCCGTGATTACAGCCGGGCAGCTGGCGGTCACGATGTACCGAGCAGGGCCGGTCACCGACAAGATCCAGCCGCGAGTGCTGCGGGCGGCCATCTACACCGAGGATGGCGACCTGATCTCTGATAGCCATGACCTGACCTTCGATCTGAGTTCGGACAATCCCAGGGAGAGAGAACTGCAGGTGCGTTTTGTGCTGACTCGCAGGGCCGACGAGGCCAACGGTAAGGAGGTCATCCTGCGGCTGGAGGAGAAACACGCCGGGACGTCACATTACAAGGAATACAAATCGCTCCGCTATCTGATGCGACGTTCATTTACCAGTGACTTCGACTTCTGAACGACAGGTGACCGATGAATGAACTTGATCAGAAAATCAATGTGCACTTCCCGGGACTCGTGGTCCGCAAGGATCTCGTCAAGACTGTCAAAGGCAGCGCCATCGTTCCGTCTTATGTGCTGGAATACCTGCTGGGCCAGTATTGCGCGACCAGCGATGAACCAACCATTCAGACCGGGATTGAGACGGTCAAAGAGATCCTTGCCAGGCATTATGTTCACCGGAACGAAGCCGGGTTAGTCCGCTCGAACATCAGAGAAAAAGGGCGATAAAAGGTCATTGACAGAATCAGTGTGGATCTGAATGAAAAGCAGGATGTCTATCAGGCCCAGTTTGCGAACCTGGGGATCAGAGAGGTCCTGGTTGATTCCAGAACGGTTAAAAAGCACCCCAAACTCCTGGTCGGCGGAGTGTGGTGCATTGCTGAACTGGAATATGCGTTTACCGACGACAAAAGCGTCAGCCCGTGGATACTTTCGACCCTGAAGCCGATCCAGCTGTCGCATTTCGATTTTGACGCCTACGTTGAGGCCCGCAGACAGTTTACTACTGACGAGTGGATCGATCTGCTGGTGCAAAGCATCGGCTTCAACCCGACGCTGTTCGGCAGACGCAGCAAGCTGACCCAACTGGTCCGCCTGATCCCTTTCTGCGAACGCAACTACAACCTGATCGAGCTGGGGCCCAAGGGCACCGGAAAATCGCACATTTACTCCGAGTTTTCGCCGCACGGGATTCTGATCTCCGGTGGCGAGGTGACGGTTCCCAAGCTGTTTGTCAATAATTCCTCCGGAAACATCGGCCTGGTCGGCTACTGGGATTGCGTCGCCTTTGATGAGTTTGCCGGCAAACAAAAGCGTGTGGACAAGGTCCTTGTCGACATCATGAAGAACTACATGGCCAATAAGTCGTTCTCACGAGGCGTCGAGACGCTGGGGGCCGAGGCCTCCATGGTGTTCGTGGGCAATACGCAGCACACTGTGCCCTACATGCTCAAACACTCGGATCTCTTTTGCGAGCTGCCCGACAAATTCTACGACTCCGCATTTCTTGACCGCATTCATTTTTATATCCCCGGTTGGGAGGTTGACATTATCCGGGGGGAAATGTTCTCCAGCGGCTACGGTTTTGTGGTGGATTACCTGGCCGAAATCCTTCGCTCACTGCGCAATCAGGATTACTCGGACCGCTACAGGGAGCACTTCTCCCTCGCCACCAATCTTTCGACCCGCGACCTCGATGGCATCAACAAAACATTCTCCGGCCTGATGAAGATCCTGTTCCCGAATGGAGGGGCGACGAGGGAAGAAGTTGAGGAACTACTGCGGTTCGCGATTGAAGGACGCAAACGCGTCAAAGACCAACTGATGCGAATCGACGCCACCTATGGAAACGTCTGCTTTACCTACGTCAGTGCCGGTGGCGAGGTAAAACCTGTCACCACACTCGAAGAGGAAGAATATCCCGGCTACTACCACAAGCCGATCGCTGAGGGGGAGGTTGTTGAGGTTACCAAAGCACTACAGCCAGTACAGCCCAGTGAACCTTCGGTAACCGCGGCACCAGCCGTGCCTATCCTTAGCGAAAAGCACCTCACATTCCATGAGAGCCAGAAGGGACTGTCCTTCGACACGCTGCTGGGCCCGTATCTGCAGGGAGCGACCACGATCACAGTCACGGATCCGTACATTCGCCTGTTTTACCAGATTCGCAACTTTATGGAGTTTCTGGAGACTGTGGTCAGGCTCAAGACTGCGGATGAGGAAGTGTCTGTGCACCTGATCACGACGGAAGACGAGTTCAAAGGCGAACAGCAGAAGGAAAACTTGAGGAAGATCATGGAATCCGCACGCAGCGTGGGCCTGAATTTCACCTGGGAATTCGACGGCACCGGCACGATCCATGCCCGCCATATTGTGACCGACCACGGCTGGAAGATCTCTCTGGATCGGGGTCTTGATATCTTTCAGTACTACGATATGAACGATGCCTTCACCTTCGCCAATCGACTGCAGCAATACCGACCATGCAAAGCGTTCGAGGTGACGTACATTAAACACAAGCCCACAGGAGCTAAGGGGGAATAACATGAACGGGATAGCAATATCACTGACCCAATGGTTTTCAGAGCGTCCCCAGTGGCTCCAGCTTGCAGCCACCCGGCTGCTTCAGCAGTCTGAACTTACGGACAATCACGCGTCGGCCGCAGGTCACTGCAAACAAGTGTTTGAGCGGGTAATGCAGAAGTTCTCTACAGATACTGTTACGGTTCCTGGTGGAGCCCATCAGGCGCTGCCCGCAATGCAGGCAGCACACACCCAACGGTGCCTATGACGACAAGAATGTCCGGCAAAGTCCGCCTGGATTTTCACGCATCGCCCCTGGACGAAAGTACTGATTCCTCATTATGCTGTTGAAACTCCGACTCAACTGCAACAGTTTGCCAGGCACAACGCGACTCATACGACTCCTAAGACTGATGATCTCCCGTATAGAAGCATCACCATGTCAACTTCCATTGACTTTCCCACAGGGGCAGCCAGGTTCCCTCAACGCTGTGTGCGCTGTGCAGCGTCGGCAGACACCACGATTGCCGTGGAGTGCACGAGCGGGATTGACCTTGTGGTTTTCAAATACTGGCGCTGGCACGATTTCCCCCTGCCATGCTGTTCCCCGTGCAAATCTCGCCGCAGATGGGCCGGGGTCCTGTTTCATATTCTCGGACTGCTGGCAGTCTGCGGAGTGTTTTGCGGCATGTGCGAGCTCGAGCCACTTTTCACCCGCATGGGACAACGTGACCTCTGGCTGTGGCTCATCCTGGGAACTACCGCGGGCAGTCTTTATCTCTGCCGCAACTGGCTCACCCCAGTGCTGGACGCAGCGTTCCTTGGCGTTCGCGGCGTGCGGCTGACAAAAACAGGAATTGGAACCCTGAAGTTTCGCGACCGCGATTTTGCGATAGAGTCAGAGAGTCTCAGCAAAGAAGGCGATCAGCCTCACACGTAATTCTTTGAATGCCAATAGCTCAGGCTGCGCAGACCGATGGCGGGTTACGCAAAACAGGTACCCGTTACCTGATATTCTGAGGGAACGAGGCCTGGAGTAATGCTCTCCGCAGTCGTGAGGCACTTGCGACTGGGTTTTATCACAGCTGACATCAGGCTCACCTGGGAAACGTTTCAGGAACATCCGTCCTCGTCAGATCACATCAAAACGCCGGTTTGAGTAGTATCCAGCGGCACGCCGCAACGCTATCATGAACTTTTGTGGATTCGCCGGGATCTCGGCCGGCAACCAGCTTGTCAAAAAAGCAGAATGTCCCCTTTGCGATTAAAGAAATGTGAGTCGGAACATGCTGTCACTGCCTGCAACGTTTCCAGCCAGCACGCATCTGCTGAATCGCCGTGGCTTTCTGGGCAGCACTCCAACAGCACTCAGCAGTATCGCGCTCTCCGTGATGCTGGCCGAGCAGGGCTTGCTGAAGGCAGAAGAATCGCCACCGGGAACGGTCAGCGGAAAGCCCCCAATTCGGCCACTCATTGACCCTGGACATCCCTTCGCGGCAAGGTCCGCTCACTTTCCGGCGGCCGCAAAACGCGTTTTAGTGATCTTCTGCTCCGGTGCCTGCAGCCACCTTGATACGTTCGACTACAAACCAGAACTCTGGAATCGCCACGGACAGCCCATGCCCGGCGCCGATAAGCTGGTCACGTTTCAGGGAGAGCAGGGCAACCTGACCCGCAGTCCATGGACATTTCGCCCACGCGGTGAATCCGGAAAGATGATTTCCGATCTCATGCCCAAACTTGGGGCACTCGCGGACGATATGTGCTTTCTGCATTCCATTAAAGGAAAAACCAACACTCACGGACCTGGCGAAAACTACATGTCCACCGGCTTTACGCTCGATGGCTTCCCCAGCGTCGGATCATGGACCACATTCGCCCTTGGAACAGAAAACGAAAATCTGCCCTCTTACGTTGCCATCCCGGATCCGCGGGGAGTCCCCCAGAATTCGGTCAATAACTGGGGACCGGGATTCCTGCCTGCTGCCTTCCAGGGAACAGACTTCAATACTTCAAAACCTATTCGCAATCTGGCTCGCCCCGGACAGATTCCAGAGCAGAAAGATCGCTCCACCCGTGATTTTCTCAAACGCATGAATGACCGACACCTGCAGCGATTCCCCGGGGACACAGAACTCGCGGCGCGGATTTCCAGCTACGAACTGGCCGCAAGGATGCAACTCAGCATTCCCGAAGTTGCCGACCTCAACTCCGAATCACAGTCAACCCTCGCGCTGTACGGGGCCGACGATACAGAAAACACACTGAAGGCCGAATACGCCAAAAACTGCATCCTTGCCCGTCGACTGCTGGAGCAGGGAGTGCGTTTCGTTCAGTTGTTCAATGGGGCCTATCAGACAGGCGGCGAAGGTGTCAGCAACTGGGATGGACATAAGGTCATTGAGCAACAGTACAGCGTTCATGGTCCTGTTTTTGACCAGCCAACAGCAGCGCTGCTGACGGATCTCAAACAACGTGGTCTACTGAAAGACACGCTGGTCGTCTGGTGTACCGAATTCGGACGCATGCCGACGTTTCAGAAGGGCGCCAGCGGAAGAGACCACAATCCTGAAGGATTTACCTGCTGGATGGCGGGGGCCGGAGTGAAAGCACCGTTTTCGTGGGGGGCGACGGACGAGTTTGGTTACAAAGCCGTGGAAAACGTCGTTACCGTTCACGACTTTCACGCCACCATTCTGCAGTTGCTGGGGTTGGATCACGAGCGTCTGACGTTTTACTACAACGGTTTGGAACGACGCCTCACGGATGTCGAGGGACACGTGGTCAGGGACATCCTGAAGTCCTGAATTCAGCGGACACGGCATTCAACCCGTCGCAACCTGAAACACACCAACAGATCGGCGCAAGACGGGCACATCCCAAGGTGTATCCGTCGGCGTTGCCGAAAACACAGGCAGTACCACCGCAGCCCTCAGCCACACCCTTCACCGCAAGCGGCCGTTCCATCAGTCCTCAACGTCTCACTGCTGTGACGAGTGACTATCTGCGAAACAATTTGGCGATGCCCACCACAAGAAACCCTGCCAGCCCTGCAGCTGCAAGTCCCGTCAGGAACGGAAGCACCAGAGCCACCGAAAGGAGTCCCCCCGCAGCGGTGCCGCCAAAGGTGTTTCCGGCGGCCAGGACACCAAGGCAAGTCACAAAAAACGTCAGACAAAAAACGATCACTCCAACGACGACAGCGATCACCACGGTTGCCACAACCACCAGGGTACTTTGCTCACGACGTTTCTGCGGCTTCACGCTCGCATACTCAGGAAACCCGGAATCGATCCCCGAGACCTGATACGGATCATCAGAGCTGTCGCCTGCAGGGTCATCAGGCTCTTCCGGTGGTTTTAACATCAATCAGCCCTTTCACCGGGAATCTCGCATGGTACTATAAGCACAAAACCCATAAGGAATACCAATGGTTTCCCCGCAGGAATAAATCAGTCATTGCAACAGTCTGTCATAAAGTGCTCTGTGCCGGTCGATCATTGTCTGCAGATCATGAGATTCCCGGATCTTTGTCGAAGCGTTTTTTCCGACTTTTCCGGCTGTATCGAGATCAGAAAGTACCTGAACCAGCTGCCGCGTCAGGGCAGGGCAGTCGCCGATTGGAAAAGTCCAGCCTGTTTGCTCGTGAGACACCAATTCCAGATTGGCCGGAATGTCGCTCACAATACAGGCAATCGCTTCACTCATGGCCTCCATCAGACTGTTCGACATGCCCTCAAATTCACTGGGCAGCACAAACACGTCCAGGGCTTTCACAAGGGCTGCGGCATCCGCACGATGGCCGGCGAAAATCACTTTGGAGCGGCATCCGAAATTCTCAGTGAGACGTTCCAGGTCGTAACGATCGGGGCCTTCGCCAATCAGAATCAGTCTTGCGTTTTCCACAATCTGGTGCAGCAATTGAAATGACCAGATCAGATCCCGCAAACGTTTTTGCGGCGCAAGACGGCCAATGAATCCAACCACCCGATGGCTGGGATCAATCCCCAGTTGGGCGCGGGCTTCGTCGCGGGAATAAAGCAAGGGCTGCGGTACCACGGCATTGGGAATGACAGTCACCAGGTTCGCGGGAACTCCAACTTGCCGGTAGAAGTCGCCGACGCTTTCAGAATTCACCGTCAATGCATCCGTGCGGCCTGCCAACCATCGATCCAGCGTCAGTTGCCATTGTCCCTTCCACGAATCCACGCACCGTTCGCTGACCACAATCCGAGTCTTCCGGGGAACGACACCCGGGAAACGCACGTAGCTGTTTGCGGCAAAAAGAAAGGACTGCACAATATCCGGGCGGAATTCTTGCAGCACTCTGCGAAGGCGAAACAACGTCAACGGATCCAGCCGGAATCTTTTGGAAAGGATGTCGACTTGAATTCCAGCTTTCCCCAGCACTTCAGCGTACGCGCCCCCCCGATCCAGAGCAATGACTCGCACCTCATACTCTGACCGAGGCAATCCAGCCGCCAGCAGCGCCAACTGGCGTTCCGCACCTGATTGATCCAGGGTTGGGATAACGAACGCGATTTTGATCAAAGCCACACCACTCCAAACTCAGAATTTCCGATGAAAACCGCCTGAATGTACTCGGATTTCATCTTCAGGAGAAATGCCATTCGCGCCTCGGTTTCCCGGAAAAATCGGAAAACTCCGACCAAATCTCCCGTTTTCCTGCTTGAATGCCTCAAGCGATACGCATTCCGTGGCCAAAAATGAGATTCCAAATGAAAAATCTCTGAATCCTGCTCCCATCGGTCAGGTAGATGGAGCGGCCTTCTTGAATACCTGAAAAATCGTGGTACCCTGTTCAAAATTTTGCGCGGTTTTTTCTGCCGCCTCTGGCATGCCCCTGGCATCTCGCGGAAAGCACGTTTTCTCTGCGAGGTTGCTTTGCGCGCAACGCTGGTGGCTGCTCTGCTGTACAGGAAGGACACCCTTCGGTGCCACGTCGAAACGATATCAAGAAAATTCTGATCATCGGTTCCGGTCCAATTGTGATCGGTCAGGCCTGTGAATTTGACTACTCCGGAACTCAGGCCTGCAAGGCCCTCCGGGAAGAGGGTTACGAAGTGGTGCTGGTGAATTCCAACCCAGCCACCATTATGACCGACCCCGACACAGCAGATCGAACTTATATCGAACCCATCACGTGGCAGTATGTCGAAGAGATCATCCGCCAGGAACGTCCCGATGCACTGCTTCCGACTCTGGGTGGCCAGACGGGGCTGAATACGGCCATGGATCTGGCTCGCAACGGCGTTCTGGAAAAATACGGCGTCGAAATGATCGGCGCCAGAGAAGACGTGATCAAACGGGCCGAAGAGCGCGACACCTTCAAACAGATCATGCTGGCGATTGGCCTGGATGTGCCCCGCAGTTTCACCGTGCACACCATGGAACAAGCCCGCGAAGCGGTCCGGGATATTGGCCTGCCGATTATCATTCGCGCCAGCTTTACACTGGGCGGAACCGGTGGTGGCATCGCCTACAATATTGACGAATTCGAAGACAAAGTTCGTCGCGGAATCGCGCTGTCCCCTATCGGCGAAGTGCTGCTCGAAGAATCCATCCTCGGATGGAAAGAATACGAGATGGAAGTGATGCGGGACCACGCCGACAACGTCGTGATCATCTGCGCAATCGAAAATTTTGATCCGATGGGCGTTCACACCGGGGACTCCATCACCGTTGCCCCTGCCCAGACGCTGTCCGACAAAGAATATCAACGGATGCGCGATGCGACCATCGCGGTCATGCGCGCTATCGGAGTGGAAACGGGTGGCTCCAATGTCCAGTTTGCCATCGACCCGGACAGCGGTCGAATGGTCGTCATTGAAATGAACCCCCGCGTCAGTCGCTCGTCAGCACTGGCGTCAAAAGCCACCGGCTTTCCAATCGCCAAAATCGCGGCCAAACTGGCAGTGGGTTACACCCTCAACGAAATCCCCAACGATATCACCCGGGAAACACTCGCCTGCTTCGAACCGACCATCGACTACGTCGTCACAAAAATTCCCCGCTGGACCTTCGAAAAATTCCCCGAAGCTGACCCCACCCTGACCGTGCAAATGAAATCGGTCGGGGAAACCATGGCAATCGGTCGGACCTTCCGGGAATCGCTTCAAAAAGCCCTGCGTGGTCTTGAAATTGGTCACTTCGGACTTGGCGGAGGCAAAAAAGATCTCTGGGGAACCGACCGACAACCAACACTCGACGAAATCCAAAGCAAACTTGCAATCCCCAATGCCGACCGAATCTTCTACGTCCGCTACGCGATGAAGCATGGGATGACCGTCGCAGAAATTCATGGACTGTCCGATATTGATCCGTGGTTCCTCCGCAACATCCAGCAGATCGTCAAGCTGGAAGACGAAATCCGCGACATCTCCAGCCTCGATCAGGCACCAGCCGCACTCATCCGAAAAGCCAAACGCGACGGCTTCTCCGATGCACAACTCGCCGGCTGGTGGGACTGCTCCCAAATGGATGTCCGGTCACGCAGAAAACAACTGGGGATCGTCGCCACCTTCAAACAGGTCGACACCTGTGCAGCCGAATTTGAAGCCCGCACACCCTACTATTACTCGACCTACGAAAGCGAAGACGAAACTCCTGCGAAACAACCCGGAACCCGGCGTATCATGATCCTCGGGGGTGGCCCAAACCGAATCGGTCAGGGCATCGAATTTGACTACTGCTGCTGTCAGGCCGCCTTTGCCCTACGCGATCTCGGCATCGAAAGCATCATGGTCAATTCCAATCCAGAGACCGTCTCTACGGACTACGATACGTCCGATCACCTGTTCTTCGAACCACTGACAATCGAAGATGTGCTCAATATCTGTGATCGAATGCAGCCGGACGGGGTGATTGTACAGTTCGGCGGTCAAACCCCGCTGAACCTCGCACGCGGGCTGGAAGCGGCCGGCGTCAATATCATCGGCACCAGCCCGGATATGATCGATGCCGCAGAAGATCGAGCCCGGTTCCAGGCTATCCTCGAACAACTGCAACTGCACCAGCCCCCCAACGGTATTGCTACCAACGCAGAAGGTGCACGAGCCGCGGCAAATCGCGTCGGCTACCCAGTCCTCGTTCGCCCCAGCTATGTCCTCGGCGGTCGAGCTATGGAAATCTGCTATGATCAGCAAAGCCTCGAACGCTACATGTCAGAAGCCGTTGACGTGTCCCCCGACAAACCCGTCCTGATCGATAAGTTCCTCGAAGATGCCATCGAAGTCGATGTCGATGCCATCTCCGACGGAGAAACGACGGTGATTGGTGGGATCATGGAGCACATCGAAGAAGCTGGCGTCCACTCCGGAGACTCCGCCTGCGCTCTGCCTCCCTATTCACTCCCCGCCGCTGTCGTCGACGAAATCCGTACAGCCACCAATTCTCTTGCAGTCGCTCTGCAGGTACGCGGCCTGATGAATATTCAGTTTGCCGTCAAAATGGATGGAGATCAGCACACCGTTTACATCCTTGAAGTCAATCCACGTGCCAGCCGAACTTCACCGTTTGTGTCCAAAGCCATCGGGCACTCGCTTGCCAAAATCGCAGCAAAAGTCATGGCAGGTTGCTCGCTCAAAGAGCAGGGCTTCACAAAGGAAATTGTTCCGGAATACACCTCCGTAAAAGAGAGCGTGTTCCCGTTCAATCGATTTATGGGTGTCGATATCGTGCTGGGCCCCGAAATGCGATCCACCGGAGAAGTCATGGGGATCGATGCCGGTTTCCCAATGGCCTTCGCAAAAGCACAAATTGCTGCGGGAAGTCGACTTCCCGCGAAAGGCAAAATCTTCATCAGCATGTCGTCCAGCCACAAACAGCGGATCGTCGAACCCGTCAAACGGCTGCAAAAACTGGGCTACCAAATCGTCTGCACCAGCGGTACGGCTCGGGTGCTGCAGGAAGCCGGTATTCAGGTTGATGTCGTCAAAAAAATCCACGAAGGACGTCCCAACCTGCTGGATCACATGGCCAACGGCGAAATCCAGCTGATCTTCAATACTCCCGGAGGTAAAGGCGCCCGAACCGACGAAGGTCGAATTCGCGCTGCCTCCGTAACCCACGGAGTCCCCTGCGTGACAACGCTGCCCGGCTGCTTCGCTGTGGTCAACTGTCTCGAAGCGCTCCGCGATCAACCCGCTCCGCGCGTGCGAGCGATTCAGGACTGGATCTCCGGAGATCATCAGAGCTGATCTCGCTCCCCGGGTATTGGAAATTGCCCGTCCAGAACCGGAATTTAAATGACTCCGACCAGAGGAATTCCGCTCAACAGCGGTCCAGTTTTCAAACCGGGGCAGCCACCACTCAGGATGGCTGTCCCGGTTTCTTTTTGCTCCCTCAAAACTCGCAACCACCCGAACAAACGCCGCCCAGCGATCAGGAATTCTGACCCTGCAGTCTTTTCCATTGCACACAATCGGCAACGCTGGAAACAGCATTCCCGATTACGTCCGCGACGGATTGATTCCGCCTGCAGGGCTCTGAAAAAATCCGGCGCAAGCAAGACGTTAACCCCTAACCCCTAACCCCTCGTGCCGAGCCGGCTCGCGAAACAACAGATACATAAACACGACGCTCAGCAGCGCAGCTGACCACTGATAAGCCGTCAGCCCCCACACAAGCCGCGCTTCAGGCCGCAGGTACTCACTGGAAAACCGATACACACAATAGGCAATCAGGTACATCCGAAACAGTTTTGTCCGGAACAGCCCACGTTTCGTCAACACGTGTAAAACAACTGCTGCCAAACTGTGAAACAGAAACTCGTAAAGCTGAGCCGGATGCCGAGGGACAGCGTCCACATTGGGAAAGATTACGGCCCAAGGCTGACTTGCCGGCACGCCATAACAACAGCCCCCCACAAAACAACTCAGGCGGCCCACAGCAATCGACCCCGCAACCGGTACCACAAACGAGTCCCCTGTCCGGACCGTGACTCCCAGTAGCTTCTTCGTCAACTCCACCGCCAGATATCCGCCAGCCAGCCCCGCAAGAATTGTCTTGCCGCTCAGGAACAACCCGTAGAAATCCTGCCCCTCATAGATTCCAAACACAACAAAGGGCAACCGCGCAGCAAGCATGGCTCCCACAAAGGCTGACATCCCAATCCAGAATCTCTCCAGCGGCTCCAAACGTTCATCCGGATGCTGACGCGATCTCAACCATACCCCCGTCGAAAGGGCCAGTATCATCATCAACGGATAGAGCTGCGGTGACCATTCTGGAAGCGTCATCTCGTTGACCTCCGTCAATCCGGCTGCCCTTACCAATTGTGTCCCTCTCTTCGCCCGGAATCCGTCATGTGCCATGCCACATGACACATCACTCCGGGGACGCCGTCACATCGGAAACTCGCAGGCTTCCACGGCACTCAACACGCCTCAGAAACGCACAGAATTTCCCGAACAACACCACTCCAGCCTGATCTTTGTCCTGCCAAACCCAGGCAGCCGCGCAACGCATTCTTTATGCGCCAGGGATACACGTCAGATTGTGCCGCGCAGCTGATATCAGGTGGGATAGGGCAGGGGACCAGTCAGCAGAGGAAACTCACGAGTGAATGGCTCGCTTGTCAACAGCCATTGCCGCCTCTTTGATCGATTCCGACAGCGTGGGATGCGCATGACAGCAACGAGCAATGTCCTCGCTGCTGGCCCCAAACTGCATGGCCACCGCCGCCTCATGAATCAATTCCCCGGCATGAGTTCCAATAATGTGAACTCCAAGAACGCGATCCGTCACCTCGTCCGCAAGAACCTTCACAAATCCGTCCGTATGCCCGGCAGCCCGAGCACGCCCGTTGGCAGCAAAGGCAAACTTCCCGGAGCGGTACTTCACTCCGGCAGCCTTCAAGGCATCCTCATTCGCTCCAACAGACGCAATTTCCGGCTCGGTGTAAACCACACCCGGGATCACGGAGTAATTGATGTGGCCGTGTCCGGTCACCATCTTCTCCACACAGGCCACGCCTTCTTCTTCAGCCTTGTGCGCCAGCATGGCCCCGCCAATCACGTCGCCAATCGCATACACTCCGGTAGCGGTCGACTGATAACCGGAATTCACCTGAATGAAACCTCGTTTGTCCATCTGCACTCCGGCGTCTTCCAGCCCCAGATTGTCTGTGCAGGGCTTCCGGCCAACAGCCACAAGCACCCGATCACACTCAATGGCTTCCGACCCGTCAATCTCAACGCGACAGGACTGACCATGGGCAGCCGCCGATGTCACTTTTGCTCCCAGACGGAAGACTAATCCCTGCTTTTCGAAGATCTTCTTCGCTTCGGCCGCCACCTGCTCATCCACGCCCGGAAGAATTCGTGGAAGGTATTCCAGAACCGTGACCTTTGCCCCCAGTCGTCTCCAGACGGTTCCCAATTCCAGCCCAATCACGCCAGCCCCGATCACGACCAGGTGCTTTGGCACTTCCGGCCACGAGAGAGCCTCTGTGCTGGTACCGACTCGGTCGTGATCCAGCTGTATTCCCGGCAGGGACGAAGAAACACTTCCTGTGGCAATCAGAATTTTTTTGCCCGTCAGAGTCACAGTGCTTTCGCCCGCTACTTCGACAACACCTTTTCCCTTCAGCCTTCCATGCCCAATGAATCGCTCGACCTTATTCTTTTTGAGCAATCCCTGGATTCCACCGTCCAGAGTCGCAATGACTCCTTCCTTGTGCTTCATCATGCGAGCCAGATCCAGCTCCAGCGATTTCACAAGCAGCCCGCGCTCTTCAAAGTGCTTTCCGGACTTCTCGTACAATTCGCTGCTCTCCAGCAACGCCTTGCTGGGAATACAACCCACCCTGAGGCACGTTCCACCCAGCTTCGATTCACGCTCAACCACCGCGACCTTCAGGCCCAGCTGCGCTCCACGAATGGCCGCAACATATCCCCCGGGTCCGGCGCCCACAACAATCAGATCAAATGAGTCAGACATCACTTTACCATCAGTATTTTTAAGAAATCCACAGTGTCAGCCATCTGAGCACCGCAGCCCGTGTCTCAAAAGAAAACCGCCCGGGGAAATATTCCCCGGGCGGTGATCATGTTTCAAGCGAACAACTGAACCTATCGCCGGTTACCCGACAACTTATCGCCTCAACCCGTCCGAAAACCAATCAAACACCCGTCTGCGACAAACGCAGGTACTCAGACTTCCAGAATCAGTCGAGTTGGGTCTTCGATCAAATCCTTGACCAGTTTCAGAAACGAAACAGCCTCTCGGCCATCCACAACACGATGATCATACGTTAATGCGATATACATCATCGGACGAATCACCACTTGACCGTTCACCGCCACCGGCCGATCAAAAATCCCGTGCATCCCCAACACACCACTCTGCGGTGGATTGACAATCGGAGTTGAAAGGAGAGAGCCATAGACCCCACCGTTGGTGATTGTAAATGTGCCGCCTTCCAGTTCTTCGAGGGCAATCTGATTCTTCTTCGCTCGCACAGCAAAGTCCACAATCGCCAACTCAACGTCCGCAAAACTCATGTTCTCTGCGTTACGCAGAATCGGCACCACAAGCCCTTTGCCACCACCAATGGCGATGCCAATGTCGCAGTAGTTGTAGTAGGTCAGACTCTTTCCGGACATCTGAGCATTCAGTTGGGGAAACTGCTGCAGTCCCGCAACAACCGCACGCACGAAAAACGACATGAAGCCAAGCTTCACATTGTACTTTTTCTCAAAGGCGTCTTTGTAGGACTCGCGCAGTTTTTTAACCGCAGACATGTCCACTTCATTAAACGTGGACAGCAACGCGGCGGTATGCTGAGCATCCACAAGTCGCCTTGCAATCGTCTGACGAATCGGACTCAGAGGCACCGATCGCGTCTCACGAGACCCACCAACGTGAACCGGACCAGCATTCACTGTTCGAATCACGTCTTCCTTCAGCACGCGACCGCCAGGACCTGTGCCCTGGACAGATCCCGGTGCAAGGCTGTTCTCGGCCATCACCCTCTCTGCCGCCGGCATCACATGACCGGCAGCAGGTTTGCCAGCCGGTGCAACAGCAGAAGGTGCAACAGCAGCAGACGCCTGCGCAGGTGCGACCGGGGCTGGCGCAGCGGCAGCAGGTGCTTCCGCTGGTTGCAGATACCCGATTACCTCGTCGACCAAAGCCGTCTCGCCAGCCTTCTTCAGTACACGCGCCAGTATGCCGCCCTTTGGTGAAGGAACGTCAAAGGTGGCCTTGTCCGATTCGAGTGCGACAAGATTTTTGTCAGCAGCAACGTACTGACCTTCTTTGATGTACCACTCGCCAATCATGACCTCAGAAATAGACTCTCCGGGTCGGGGAACTTTGATTTCGATTTCCTGAGTGCTCATTCGAGTTCAAACGCCTGTTTAAGGATATTCTGCTGTTCAATCTTGTGACTGGTTGCGGAACCCGTTGCCGGGCTGGCTGCTTCAGGACGGGAAATTCCACGGAAGGGATATCGATCCAAAAGCCGCTCGCCAAACCGCATTCTCAGGAAGCCCCACGCTCCCTGATTTCTTGGCTCTTCCTGAACCCAGAAAAACGAAGCCGAAGTGTACTTCGACAATGCTTCCTCCAGTGCCGTCGCGGGGAACGGATACAATTGCTCTATGCGAACGATTGCCACGTCATCGCGCTTTAATGCATCCCGCTGAGCGGCCAACTCGTGATAAAGCTTGCCGGAACACAGCAGGACTCTGGTGACCTTTTCTGCACTGACAGTCACGTCCGGCAGAACTTCATGGAATGTCCCTTCGGTCAGTTCAGAAATCGGTGATGCCGCATCCCGCGAACGCAGCAAACTCTTCGGGCTCATGACCACCAACGGCTTCTTCCACCATCGCAGTGCCTGCCTGCGCAACAGATGAAAGTACTGCGATGCCGTGGTCGGATTGACTACCTGAATGTTGTCGTCCGCACCCATCGCCAGAAATCGCTCAAGCCTCGCGCTGGAGTGCTCAGGTCCCGCTCCCTCCATCCCATTCGGCAATAACATCACCAGTCCACTCAGACGCTTCCACTTGTCCTCGGCACTGGCAATAAATTGATCAATAATCACCTGGGCAACGTTAACAAAGTCGCCGAACTGCGCTTCCCAAACGACAAGCCCGTCGGGACAGTCCAGACTGTAACCATATTCAAATCCCAGCACTCCCACTTCAGACAGCGGGCTGTTGTAAATCTCTACCAGATCCGGCGAGGCCGCAATATCACACAGTCCAATCCACGCCTGCCCGTTCTTTGTGTCATACAACCCGGCATGACGATGACTGAAAGTACCGCGGCGAACGTCCTGTCCGCTGAAACGCAGCCGAGTCCCCTCGGAAACAAGCGTTCCAAACGCTGCTAACTCCGCTCCGCCCCAGTCAAACAACGCATCTCCGGCACCCATGTCCCGACGAAGCTTCAGAATCGCCTCAACCTTCGGATGCGCTGAAAAACCAACCGGAGGTGTGGATAACGCCGTCATCACGGACTTTAATCGCTCGGCTGACACCGCCGTCGGCGGCGCATCGGCATTTCGAACCGTCCCGCCAAAATATCCCTTCCACATCCCCGCGCCAGTGTCTTCAAGATACTTGAACCCTTCCTTCCGTGCTTCCTGAAGTTCCGCTTCCAGTACCTGAGCACGTCTGGCCACGATATCCAAACCCTCTTCCCGCGATACCTCTCTGAGACTGACCAGCGAATCAAGGAAGCTGTTAAAGACCGTCTGGCGAGCCCTGATGACCTGGTACATCGTCGGTTGAGTAAATGCCGGCTCATCACTTTCGTTGTGACCACGACGACGGAAACAGTACATGTCAATAATCACGTCTCGCTGGAATCTCTGACGAAAATCCATCGCCAGCTGCACAACCTGAGCGACCGCTTCAGGATCTTCCCCATTCACATGGAAGATCGGAATCTGCAGCATCCTTGCGACATCAGTCGCATACGTGCAGGAACGCGATTCTGACGGCGAAGTTGTAAATCCAATCTGATTGTTCACTACGATGTGCAGCGTGCCACCAGTCTGATACCCGGGAAGCTCACTCAGATTCAACGATTCCTGAACAACACCTTCGCCCGCAAATGCCGCATCCCCGTGAATCAAAATACAGCAGCTCTTCCGACGGTCAAGGTCCTTCACCCGGTCCTGCTTGGCTCGCACTCGCCCCAGGGCAACCGGATTTACAAACTCCAGATGGCTGGGATTAAAACACAAGGTCAAATGCACCTTCTGACCCGACGACGTCATCCGATCAGAACTATACCCAAGATGATATTTCACATCCCCACGACCCATCTTTAATTGCGGGTCAACGTCGTCAAACTCACGGAATATCTTCGAGGGACTCTTCCCCATGATGTTCGCCAGCACGTTCAACCGACCGCGATGGGCCATCCCCAGCACCATCAGATCAATCCCCTGACTCCCGGCTCGCTCGATCGCCATATCAAGCAGCGGTATCAGACTCTCGGCCCCCTCAAGAGAAAAACTCTTCGCTCCGACATACTTCTTCTGCACAAACTCTTCAAAAACTACCGCGTCACTCAGACGCTCCAGAATTCGCAGCTGCTCAGCCCGGGACAGACGCAGGCGATTCGCGGTACGCTCCATCCGATCTTCCAGCCACTGTCGAACCTGCAGGCTGTCAATGTGCATAAACTGCACACCAATCGAACGACAGTAAGTCGTCTGAAGCCACGCCAGCATCTGACGCAGCGTTCGAACGTCCGGACCGCCTGACCACTGGGTCGAGAACTGGCGGTCCATGTGCTCTTCAGAAAATCCATAAAACTCTGCGTCCAACTCCGCCGGTCGCGGACGCTCGACATTCAATGGATCAATCTTCGCTACAATATGCCCTCGCACACGGTAGCTGCGAATCAACTGCTCCAGTCGCTCCTGAAGCACCGCAGCATCCGATGCCGATGGGTCCACTCGTCCGGATGAAGACTTCCGAAAAATACTCTCGGCCTGAAACGGTACACTCATGGACTCAGCGGTTAATCCTGAATCCACGACCTTCAACTCGTCAAAATAGTCCCGCCAGTCCGGCGATACCGAATTGCGATCACGCAGGTAACTCTCCAACTGCGTTTCAGCAAATTCAAGGTTCTGAGTCCCCACGTCAATCTGAGTGCGCACGCGCACCGAAGCCGCCGGTGTCTGCGGAATTGCTTCTGCGACCGCAGAATCAAGAAATGACGGAGCAGAAGTGGGAATGGACGCTGCGTTGGACATGATTTTTGCCGTCTACAAAAGCTAACTGCCGTCAGCCATCCTCAGACCGGGCCTCTTGCTGGCCCGCGAACAATGACTCTGCCAACAGAAAGCCCATGAACCAAAAGTACCAGCTGGACTTCAGCCAGTTACGTTGCCTGAATTCTAACGTAATGCTCTCAGAAATCGGAAGCACTTTACCATCATCACTCCCGAACGTGGCTGCATAATAGACAGACTGCCATGTTTGGGAAACAATTCAAGGCTTCCCGACATGCTTTTCCGGGACTGAACCAATTTCGCACATCACTCCCTGACGTCCGTTGAATACATGAAAAATACAGCCTCTATCGGAATTCTGACCGTTTCTGACCGAGCCAGCCGCGGCGAATACGAGGATTTGGGCGGGCCGGCAATCTCTGCTTACCTGCAGGAATTGCTGGTTTCCCCATGGACACCAGTCTACCGCGTCATTCCTGATGATCGGCATCTGATCGCTGCAGAACTGAAACAGATGGTCGATGAAAGTCACTGCTGTCTAATCATTACAACCGGAGGAACCGGTCCAGCCGTGCGCGATGTGACGCCCGAAGCCACTCTCGATGTCTGCGACAAAATCCTTCCCGGCTTCGGTGAACTCATGCGAAAAGTCTCCCTCGAGAAAGTCCCCACTGCCATACTCAGCCGGCAAACCGCCGGAATTCGTGGCAAAACTCTCATCGTCAATCTGCCCGGACAACCAAAAGCCATCCGAGAATGCCTCGCAGCCGTGATGCCCGCTATCCCCTACTGCATCGATTTGATCGAAGGACCCTGCCTGGAAACCAATCCAGAAAAATGCGTTGCCTTTCGACCGAAGAAATAAATTACCGCAACGAACCATAGGCACTAAGGTGGCCATCTACCCCAGGCCAGCTGAGCACGCTAGTCTGCGCAGGCGAGATTAGCCACCACAAACCAGGCAACAGTTCGCTGCATCGACGCACGCCGAAGTAGTCCACAAATTCAACCGGATACCGACGCATACGCAAAAAAAAAGACCCCGCGAAAATCGCAGGGTCTTCATCTCTGTATTCTTAGACAACTGGAGTGCTGCCAGCATAGTGCTGTTCCCAGCGAGCTCTTTGTTACATGTCTGGCGTTGCCGGTGGGAGGTCGCCGCTTGCACCGCCCCCATTCAGGCCAGAGCCAGCCGCTCCGCCCAGTACTGCCCCAAGTCCACCACCAGCCAGACCTGCCGCCAAACCAGCACCGCCGGCTCCAGCACCCGCCGCCCCAGCTGCCCCAGCCACACCTGCACCGGGTGCCGCAGGAGCAGCCATCGCCGCGGCAGCGGCAGCCATCGCATCCGCTGCCTCCGCTCCAATAGCAGCATCGGCACTAAAGAAACTCTCAAAATTTGCCTGATTCAGGTTCTGCGCACCGATAGGTGCAATTGCCACCTCAGCCGTAAGAAACAAACTGACCGGCCTTAAATCCCCAGCCGCAGCAGCCTTGAATGGCAGCACTTCTATCCCCATTCCAAAGACGCCATCGCGACCCACACCCACAAGGCTATGCACGCCTGGCTGAAGTCCGGAAACAGCAAAGGATCCATTCGGAGACACTCTGGCCGACCCCACAGCCTCCCCCGACTTCAGGAAGTAAACTTTCATGCTCAGAACCTCGCGATATCGACCAGTCCGCTCATCCAGCAGATTCACCTGACCGTATACCTTGCCATCCGCAGCAACCTGAACACTATCGTAGCTCAGGCTCGTCGCAATCGTGCCGTCACCATACGGAAACTCATCGTCACTGACCATCAGCTTTCCATTGAACCGAAGATCCCGAGCCCCTATTCCGCTCTTCATCAAACGCTGCGCTAACGCGACGTCCGCCGCAAGCACCGCTGCAGACTCCACGTCGACCTCTTTGTCAGCTGGCCTTTCCGGTGTCGCCTCAATCAGACGTACCCCATAAACCACCATTCCTGCTGGACCAACGGCGACCACACCACCTACATCCTTCTTCAGGCCCGACATCGAAAAACGACCAGTCGAATCGGTCTGCGTCTCTGACGCCAATCCTCCATGCGTCAGCAATTTCACCTGCATGCCAGACGCCGGGGAAAGCCCCTCAGCAGTGATCGCAAAAATCCGACCAACAAAGGCCCCCTGATCATCCAGAATAATCTCATGGGATCGATTCTTAAGGATCTCTTCCGGCGGCAGAAGCCGAATGCGAGACGGTGGCTGAGGACGAGACGTCGCCCCCGAATTCAATGGTCGGGCCAAAATTGCTGATAACGCAGAATCCGCAGCACTGGTGCCAGCCGAATCCTTCTTTTCGTTCTCTTTTTCCGTACCCGCAGCAGCGACACGAGCCCCCTCAGCGGAAACAGGCTTCTCTTCGCCGTAAGCCCCCAGATTACCTGCCAACAACGACACCGACGCAAATATTGCCGCAGCAGAGATATTTGCGATAACTGAATCTGATCTCATACCTTTTATCCTGTGAGCAGTAGCAGGAATACTTTCCTCGAGGGGAAACCACCAGGCTCGTCAACAACAAAAGCCCGATTCTCAGGAATTTTTCAAGCGATTCCCTCGATGCATTCTTGTATTCGTTACTTCTGTTTTTCAAGAGAAAACAAACGTAAATTTATTGAAACACCGCACTTATCCAGAATTACGCAAACACCGCATAGTCCGCAGGTGTCGCAAGTGCACCAAAGTGTCTGGAAGGTAATAAAACCCCCACCACCCCACACTCAGTCTTGCCCCCAGAAACCACAAATCTTCGAAAATTTTGAATTTCACCAACAATTTGTGGCGAGTCCTGGACGCTTTGCTGATTCATCCGCCAAAATCCTTTTTGCCTCGAGGACACTCTGTCCGTTTTTTTAACAGCCGGGTTCAAAATGAGAATTACGACGTGGAACCTCAATGGCATGAGGGCCGCAATTCGCAAGGGCTTTCAAAAACATCTTGAAAAAATCCAGCCGGATATTCTGCTTTTGCAGGAAGTACGGGCTTTGCCGGATCAACTCCCTGCCAATTTCAGGAACCCCGATGGCTGGCACGTTCTCTGGAACCCCGCGATACGCCCTGGATACTCCGGCACGGCGGTCTGGTCCCGCTCACCCATCCAGGTTCTCGGCACCAACGTCTCCACGGACCATGCCGATACCGAAGGAAGACTCATCGAGGCACGCACGTGTGGCCTGGACCTGGCCTGCGTCTATCTCCCCTCCGGCTCGTCCAGCCCGGAACGACAAAACGTCAAAGAAGTCTGGATGAAACTCTTTCATGCATGGATCAACTCCCGACTCACATCCACTCCGTTCCTCTTCGGTGGCGATATCAATATTGCACACACAGAAAAAGATATCTTTTACGCAAAATCCAATGAACAAACGTCCGGATTTCTGCCTCATGAACGCGAGTGGTTCTCGCAACTTCTGAAATCCGGCTGGCATGACCTGGTTCGCGAATTCCACGGCGATTCACAGGGCCCCTACTCATGGTGGTCCAATCGTGGCCGCGCTCGAGAACTCGATCGTGGCTGGCGCATCGATTACCTCATCTGCAATCAGGCCGCTCGACCTTTCTTTCAATCAGCCACAATCCACCGCGAAGCCGCTCTCGAAGTCAGTGACCATGCCCCAGTGTCCATCGACTTCCAATGGCCCTGATGCCGCATCCATCCCCGAATGCCGCTATCATCCGTACCGATGTTCCAGATCCGGCAATCCAACCACACGGGCCGGATGTCCAGCAGCGATTCGCTCGATGCGCGACAGTCGCTCTTCCAACGCGCACCATCCGGGACAATCCATTCCCACTCCCGAATCTCCCCGTACCTGCCAGACCACCAAAGCATGCAGACCCGGTCTGCGTTTGTTTATACTGCTCGGCGTCAGAACCGTTAGCGGATTCCGATTTCCGCATGGCATCCCCAAATCACTTCTGCTCCAGTCGCTGCACCAACCTTATGATCCCACTCTCGCTCTGTCCCGAAGCCGATGTCATCGTTGACCCGCACCCCATGACCGGTGCGTTCAATATGGCAATGGACTCCACCCTGCTGGATCTGGCAGCCCACCGAAATCGCTCCGTCCTCCGCATCTACAGATGGCACGAACCCACAGTGACGCTGGGCTATTTCCAGGCGGCTTCGCTCTCCGAAGACATACCGTTCCCCGGACTTCCCGTTGTCCGCCGACTCTCCGGTGGCGGTGCCATCCTGCATCACCAGGAACTCACCTATTCCTGCGTCCTTCCCGATTCACACCCGGTACGAGATGATCCGTCGACGCTGTATTCCATTATCCATCAGGCACTGATCCAGCTACTCACCGAATGCGGTGCCCCCGCAACTCTTCGCAGCGAACACTCCGCAAATCGCTCCGATGCCAACCTGCAGAATGCGTTTGCCCACACCGCCGGCATGTCACCGCCCAGTCCCGCAGCCATCGTCGCCGAACCGTTTCTCTGCTTTCTGCGGTCAAACCCCAATGACATCGTGCACTGTTCCGGCCCCAAAATCACAGGAAGTGCTCAACGCCGTCGCCGCGGCGCGATCCTGCAGCACGGCAGCATCCTTCTGCAAGCCTCACCACACGCTCCGCATATCCCGGGGCTATTAGATCTTAATCCCGACTTCCTCCTGAACGACTTCACGAGGCTGCTTCCCTCTCGTGTGGCCCAGGCTGTCAGCTCAAACTGGTCGCTTAGAAACTATTCAGAACAGGAACTGCATTTAACCAGTCAGTCCATGCAGGCTTCAGCCTCCCTGTAATCCACAGGAAAAACCAGCGCCAGCATCCCCGGAGACTTCCTCAGGTCAGCAACTCCTGCACAACTCGCGACTCTTCCACACCAGTCAACTTCGCATCCAGCCCCTGAAATCGGTACGTAAACCGGTTGTGGTCAATCCCCAGCTGATGAAGCAGGGTCGCATGCACATCGTGCACCGAAACACGGTTCTCTACAGCCCGATAACCAAATTCATCCGTGGCGCCGTAACTGAATCCCGGCTTGAAACCACCCCCGGCAAACCACATCGTAAATCCCGCCAGATGATGGTCTCGCCCATCCCCCTGCGCCATCGGTGTGCGTCCAAACTCCGACCCAAAGACAATAATCGTATCTTTCAGCATGTCACGCTGCTTCAGGTCTTTAATCAACGCCGCCACACCCTGATCCACTTCCTTCGCGGTCCCCTCTGAATGCGCCTTCACCGCCCCATGATGATCCCAGTCCCGATGGTACAGCTGAATGAAACGCACTCCCCGCTCAGCCAGTCTCCTTGCCAGCAAACAGTTGGATGCAAACGATCCATCCCCGCCCTTCGTCCCGTACAGGTCGAAGATATGCTCCGGCTCTTTGCTCACATCCATCAGATCAGGCACACTTGTCTGCATCCGAAATGCCAGCTCGTACTGAGTAATCCTGGTGGCAATCTCCGGATCGTCCAGACGAGCATTCGAAATCCCGTTCAGCTTTCGAACAGCATCCACGACGTCCCGCTGCTGCTTCAGGCTGACCCCTCTCGGGTTACCCGCATACAACACCGGTTCGCCGGTTCCCCGAAATTCCACGCCCTGAAACTGCCCCGGAAGAAAACCGGAATGCCACTGCCGCGCAGCAATCGGCTGCTTCTGACCAAATCCCCCCGTCGAAACCATCACCACAAATCCAGGCAGACTGTCTGTCTCTGCCCCCAACCCATACAACAGCCATGATCCCATCGCCGGACGGCCCGGGATCATCGTGCCCGTATTCATAAAGGTATGAGCCGGGTCGTGATTGATGGCATCCGTATGCAACGATCGAACAATGCACAGGTCATCCGCACAGTCCGCTCCAAGCCTGGGCCAGATTTCCGCAATTGACTGACCGGATTGCCCCCACTGCCGAAACGCGTGCTGCGGTCCGAAGCAGTTCAGCTTCTGCCCCTGCAATTGCGCAATCTGCTGACCATTGGTGACCGATTCCGGCATCGGCTGACCATGCAATTCCGCCAGCTTCGGCTTGTTATCGAAGGTGTCGATATGCGTCATCCCGCCGGCCATGTACAGCCAGATAATTCGCTTCGCTCGCGGTACGGAATGCAACGGATTCAATGCGCCGGTCCACCGCTGTATCGCATCCTCCTCGGCAGCCTTTGCTCCCGAAGTCATCAGCGATGTCAGCGCCATCGAACCCAGACTCACGCCACCGGTCTGAAGAAATGAACGTCGAGCCACAATCTGTGGAAACTTCAGCATCGCCCTGGCCCACCCCAAAAACATTGACCCCGGAAAAACCGCCGTGCGATTTCTTCAGTTTCGTGTAACAACTTCATGCAGATTCAGCAATGTCCTGGCGACACTCGTCCAGGCCGCTAACTGCACACGATTCAAATCCAAAGGCACCGGTCGCCCCCCCACAGAAACCAGCACTTCCGCTGATGCCGCGTCCGCTTCATACTCCGCCAGATGACTCTTAAGCAGCGTCTCCAGAACAGCCGCCTCTTCGTCCGTCACGTCCCGGGATACCGCTCGCTGAAAGGCGTAATTCAGCCTCACTCTGTCCGTCTCGCCCCCCTCTCGCAGAATCTTCTCAGCGAAGGCTCGCGCAGCCTCCACATAGGACGGATCGTTTAACAGCACCAACGATTGCAGGGGCGTATTGGATCGATTCCTGTCGGCTGTACACTCCTCACGACTGGGTGCGTCAAACGCCAGCAGGCTGGGATGCAGGTACTGCCTCTGCCAGTGCGTGTAAAGGCCACGCCTGTACAAGTCCTCCCCACTGCTGTTCTGCCATTCACGAGTCGGGAAATTCAAATAAGCCCAGTAACCCGCAGGCTGGTAAGGCCTGACACTGCGCCCACCAATCGATTTCACCAGCAAGCCACTGATCTCCAGCGCATTGTCGCGAACCAACTCAGCGTCCAGACGAAATCGCCCCTGACGAGCCAGCTGTCGATTAAAGGGATCCTGCTCCTGAAGCGTTCCTGAAACCAGCGATGACTGTCGATAAACTCGACTCAGCAGCAGCGATTTAATCGTATGCTTCAGATTCCACCCCGACGTTCGAAATTCCGTAGCAAGGAAGTCCAGTAACTCCGGATGCGTCGGCCATTCCCCCTGCGCTCCAAGGTCGTCCAGCTTTCGAGATAACCCGGCACCGAAATAAAGCTTCCACAAACGATTCACCGTCACACGTGCGGTCAGCGGGTTGTCAGCAGACACTATCCATCGGGCCAGATCCAGACGATTCAGACGACGGTCATCAGACGTCTCGGTGACAAGGGTCGAGGGCAGGGCAGGGGTGACAATCTCACCACTCTCGTCCATCCAGTTGCCCCGCGGAAGAATACGTACCATTCGCGGCTCCACGGACTCAGTGATCAGTGTTGATGGTATCGCAGCCTCCATCTCCTTCTTCCGCTGCTCCAGCTCAGCAATCGTCTGCCGGACCGGATTAAGCAGGGGGGCCAGCGTTCGATAAAAGCCGGCCAGCTCTTTCTTCTGCTCGGCTGTCCGCTGACCCTCCGGAATCACAGTAATCGACGCAATGGATGCCGGTGCCATCTCTCCGGCTTTCAATGGCCTCTGAGATGTTGCAACAGAAATCCGGAAACACCCGATGTTGTGGCCGGGATTATCAAGATTCTGATCCAGCTGCATCGTCAGCGTCCCACCCTCAGTCAGTGTCAGGTCCGCCACCGTCTCAAAAACAGCAGCCTGCGGACGCCCAACCTGTTCCATGACTGCCCAGCCCCAGGTTCTCCCCTTCTCGTCACCATCAATCGCAGCAGCAACAGCCCACTTGCCCCACGGATTTGCTCCCGCAGCGCCCGTCTGCTCATAGGTCGCTGTGGCACTCTGCAACGGTACCACAGTTTCCACTTCACCCGACCTGGTCCTGACCATCAGTTCTGACAACACAAAATTTCCGTTCCCGGCACGGCCAGGACCACGCTGCGGCAACGAGTCGTCCGGAAGCACGTCAATTCGAATCGCCGTGACTCCCGCTGGAAGCCCTGAAAATGTCATCGTGTAGGTTTCCGTAGCCGGGTTCGGACCCGTCGCCAGGATCGCTCCGTCCGCTCGTGTCGTCAGTACCGTGCCGGATAATGCCGTCATCGTTACCGGAACGATTGGTGTCCACGCCACCTGCGTTCGCTCCCACTCAGACTGAGCAGCTGCTAACTCCGGTGTCTCTGTTTCCAGATCCCGACGGACCTTCAGTAACTGCTCATCAAGAGCCGCCATCTGCGCTTCCTGTGCAGCCGATGGGACTTTCACATAAGGTCCCCAGTTGCCGTCCGAATTGGCTCCCGAATACAAACCCCGCTCACGAATATCCGCAAAAAACGCTTCGAAACTGTAAAAATCTTTGGTTGTCAACGGGTCAAACTTGTGGTCATGACACTCGGCACACCCCAGCGTAATCCCCAGCCAGGTGCCCGAGGCATTGCGCACTCGCTCCGCAATGTACTTCGCCAGATACTCGCGGTCCTGTACTCCTCCCTCCGCACTCATCATTCCCAGCCGATTGTAACCCGATGCAATCTTCTGCTCGCGTGTCGAATTCTCCATCAGGTCGCCGCCAATTTGCTCCAGCGTGAACTGATCAAAGGGCTTGTTCGCATTGAAGGACTCAATCACATACTGACGAAACGGCGAAACACTCATCTCCTGGTCACCGTGGTACCCCACAGTGTCTGCATACCTCACAAGGTCAAGCCACCACATC
>CAIQIE010000107.1 GCA_903871805.1 uncultured Planctomycetaceae bacterium
AGCGTCTTCCCGCGCTGAAACGCTGGGTCTGGCGAGTGACCCAGGGCGACGATATCAGCAATATTCTGGCAACGGCCGGGGCCATGGTGGAAAGCAGCGAGGTCAGTGTCATGTGGCACAAGGACTCCGCCAGCAAGTTTGACGTGATTGGTCGAGTTTCGGCATCCAATGTTCGAGTCTCCGTTACCCGGCAGAGAGATTGGTTTGGCCTTGAGGGAACATGTCAAATTGGTGAACACGAGATTCCGTTGAAAGAGCTGCTGGCTGGCCTGCATGGTCGGCCGATGAACGGGATGATTGAAGTGTCTCCCGGGAAATGGGCTTCCATCGCGGAGGATGTTCGAAATGCCCTGACACGTCTTGCCGATGTCAGCCTGGAATCCCGTGGCAAGCTGCAGCTGGATATGTCCGCTGCTCCCGTCGTTTCAGCTTTGGAGCAGGCCGAAATCAAGGTGGCTGCGGACAAGCACTGGGAGAAGTGCCTGCAGAAACTTCAAAATGCCAGTGAACTCATCGTCGATCCACCAGTGGCTCTGAACGCCAGCCTGCGGGACTATCAGACGGAAGGTTTCCGCTGGATGTCCCGACTGGCGCAGTGGGGCATCGGCGGTATACTTGCGGACGACATGGGACTTGGAAAAACCGTGCAGACTCTGGCCGTGCTGCTGACTCGTGCAGAGACTGGTCCGGCTTTGATCATCGCGCCCACCTCGCTGGGGTTCAACTGGCAAAGGGAATGCGAACGATTTACACCGTCACTCCGCCCAATTCTGTTTCGGGAATCTGATCGTGGAGAACTGATTAACCAGATCGGTGAAGGTGACCTGGTCATTTGCAGCTATGGACTCGCCCTCCGCGAAGCAGAACGGCTGAAGGAAATCTCCTGGGGAACTCTGGTGCTGGACGAAGCACAGAGCATCAAAAACAGCAACAGCAAGACAGCGGCGGCCGTGCGATCCATCAGGGCCGAGTGGAAGATTGCGTTGACGGGGACCCCCATGGAAAACCATCTCGGCGAACTCTGGAGTATCTTTCATACAGTCGCCCCGGGAGTTCTCGGCTCATGGGAACAGTTCCGTCGCCGATTCGCCGGCCCGATCGAAAAAGAAAGAAACCCGGACCGCCAGGCGGCATTATCCCGTGTCATTTCTCCCTTCGTGTTGCGACGCTCAAAGAGCGAGGTTCTTCGTGATCTTCCGGCTCGAACCGAATCCAACCTGTTGGTCGACCTCACACCAGCAGAACGAGCCCGGTATGATAAAATGCGTGTGATGGCGGTGACGGAACTTGATGAGCTCGGTGGTGACGAACTCTCCAGCGATCAGAGGTTCAAGGTGCTGCAGATTCTGACCCGTCTTCGACAATTGGCATGCCATGTCGGACTGGTTGACGAATCATGGACAGACTCGTCGTCCAAAATGGACCTCCTGATGGAGCGACTCCAGCAATTGAAAGAACGAGGAAGCCGTCCATTGATCTTCAGTCAGTTCACGTCACATCTTGCACTGATCCGCAGGGAATGTGAAAAACATGGGATCACCTTCCAGTATCTGGACGGTCAAACGACGCCAGCGCAGCGTCAGGAGCGGGTGGAAGCATTTCAGCGTGGCGAGGGCGATGCGTTTTTGATTTCTCTTAAGGCTGGGGGCACTGGACTGAATCTCACTGCGGCAGACTATGTGATTCACATGGACCCCTGGTGGAATCCTGCCGTCGAGGATCAGGCGACCGACCGGGCTCACCGCATCGGACAGACTAAACCCGTCATGGTCTATCGAATCATCGCTCGAGGAACGATTGAAGAGCAGATCCTGCAGATGCATGGTGAAAAGCGGGACCTTGTGGACAGTGTTCTGACCGGGGCCGACACGGCCGCCAAACTCTCCACGCAGGATCTTGCTGACATGATTCGTCAGGGAGTCGACACGACAGTCAGTCGCTGAGCAATAACCTGGATTAGCCTGCGAGGACAGAAAGAGCGGGTGATTCTGGTAATGCAGGAGATATGCCACGAGTGAGTGCGCAGAAGGCCTGAGATTTCTTCGGATTATCTCAGCCCCTCTCGCTTTTCCGCCTGTACCTTCTGTATGGTTTCCGGAAGATCACGTCAAATTCCGGATTGAGATGCCGGAGGTTACGAGGAAACGCAGAGCGTGGTACGCAGGTGGAGTCCGGTGCAGCACGCAGGGTGGAGTAAGGATATGACAGGCTCAATTCGGCTGGTGCTGAGTTTTCATAATCACCAGCCTGTCGGAAATTTCGACGGAGTCTTTGAACAGGTGTATCAGGACGCCTATCTGCCGTTTCTGGACGTGATGCAGGATTATCCGGACATTCCCTTCGCGCTGCACATATCTGGCAGCCTGCTGGAGTGGCTTGAGGTCCACAAGCCCGACTACCTGTCGCGGCTTGGAAGTATGGTCGAGTCGTCACAACTGGAGATTATCGGCGGCGCATTTTATGAACCGATTCTTTCCAACATTCCGCGTCGGGACCGAATTGGTCAGATCCAGAGCTACTCGCGCCATCTGAAGAAAGTCTTCGGTACTGACATTCGGGGCATGTGGCTTCCGGAACGCGTCTGGGAACAATCATTTGCCTCGGACATCGCTGCCGCCGGCATTCAGTACACGATCATTGATGACTATCACTTTCGCTGCGCCGGACTTCCGCAGAAGGACCTGTTCGGCTACTACGTGACGGAAGACGAAGGCCGATTGTTGTCGGTGTTTCCGGACAGTGAGCGTCTGCGGTATCTGATCCCCTTTTCAAAGCCTCCTGAAGTGCTGGAGTATCTGCAGGAGGTGGCATCGAAGTATGAAAACCCGGTCCTGGTCTTTGGCGACGATGGGGAAAAATTTGGATCCTGGCCGGAAACGGCGAAGCATGTCTATGAAGATCGCTGGCTGCGGGATTTTCTGGACCTGTTACGAGAAAACCGGTCGTGGATTCACCTGACGACGCCCTCCGGAATTCTGAACGAAATGCCACCGGCTGGCAGTATCTATCTTCCTGATGCCAGTTACCGGGAAATGACCGAATGGGTTCTGCCTCCGGAAACCCAGCAGGAATTTGTCAGCCTGACGCGCCAGAACCAGGAGGATCCGGACTGGCAGCGTCTGATACGTTTCACGCGAGGCGGATTCTGGCGCAATTTTCGTACTCGGTATCCGGAAAGCAACGAGATGTATGCCCGGATGATCGGGATCAGCAATCGACTTGCCAAACTGAAAAATTCGGTCCAGGTATCGGAGCACCACAGGGAACTTCTGGCTCAGGCGGAAACGCACCTTTATCGCGGACAGTGCAACTGTTCTTACTGGCACGGAGCCTTTGGTGGTCTGTATCTGCCGCACCTGAGGAACGCGATTTACAGTGAGCTGATTAAGGCTGATTCACTTCTGGAACAGATCACTCATATCGAGCCTGTCTGGGTGGACGTGGAAACAGGGGACTTTAATCTCGATGCGCGACAGGAAGTGCGGTTAAACAATCATCGGCTTTCCGTCTCGGTTGCGCCGGCCACGGGAGGCCATATCTACGAGCTTGATGTGCGCACCAACTCTGTGAATCTGCTGGCAACCCTGAATCGTCGACCGGAACCGTATCATCAGCGAATTCTGGACTACGTTGCCAATGCCGGTCGCCTTGACGAAACAGAACTGGCTGCCATTTCAAAAGCGGTCAAATTCAAACAGCCGAATCTCGATCAGCGGATTGTTTATGACAAATGGCCCAGAAAAAGTCTGGTGGATCTGTTTCTTCAGCCGCGTCTGACACTGGAAGACTTCCGCAAGGGCAATGGGGTGATCGGAGATTTCGCGACGGGAACCTATGAAGCCAGTCTGCGGCGTGGTGACAGAAAAATCGCTCTTGAAATGAAAAGGATCGGTCGGGTTGCTGATCTGACGGGCGAAATTCGAAAAATCCTGATTGTTTCTTCGGACAGGCCGGGAGAATTGCTCATTCAATATGAGGTTTCCGGATTTCCAACAGGGCTCCCTTTCCACCTGGGAATCGAGCTCAATTTCGCTGCGATGCCCGGCGGAGCAAATGATCGCTACTTTTATGACAGTAGCGGCCATCGAATTGGTACGCTGGATGCCGTCCTGAATCTGTCTGACACAGATCGCCTGAGCCTTGTCGATGAATGGCTGGGAATGGACGTCAGTATAGAAAGTTCACGACCGGCCGACATCTGGACCTTTCCGATCGAAACCATCAGTCAGTCAGAAGGCGGTTTTGAGGCAGTGCAGCAGAGCGTTTGTGTGGTACCGCACTGGGAATTTGTGATGCCGCAGTCAGGCCCCTGGGTGACGGAACTGCGGATCGTTCTGGACACCAGCATTGCACGCGCACGACAATTGGCAGCAGCCGGAAAAGTCCGAAAAACTCTCGGTGATCCGGAAGAAATTTCTTCCATGTCATCGGGTATTTGAGCCTCTTTTTGTAGTCAGCCCCCGGCAGGATGTTGCAGCTTGACTGAAAAGTTCAGCAACGCGGTTACTGGGAATTGCATGCAGCCGGGGTTCAGGATGCCAGCGGCAGGCTGCCGTGGAAAAATATCCGAAAACGAACGCTCAGTTGCAAATCTGCCGGCCTCTGTTCAGGATCCACGTCAGGCTCGGCGTTGCTGATCGCGGCGGGGCGGCGCGTAAGGACAATTTTCACAGGACCGTGTTCTCCATGACATCTCCCACAGACTCCGCAGCACGACGCGCTTACTGGGCCGAACAGCTTGAACTGGGCTACCAACTGGTGCAGCAGATTCAGAGCTATCCCGTTGTGGAGTGTTGTGAGCCCTTTGGTTCGCTGAGGGACGAGGCCGAGTCAGCCGGGGTGGAAATGCTGTTTTCCGACACAAAAATCGCCGGCGAACTGGAGCGAGTTCACTGGATTCGCCGGGGACTGATTCCCGACGTTCTGGCGATTGCTCGCGACATGAACCAGCGGGGCTGGATTTTGAAGATTGAAGACGGCTATCGATCGCTGCAGATGCAGAAACAACTGGGCAGCAAGCCGGAGATCTTTGACGCCATTCTGAAGAAGTGCATCTGGGAAAATGGCGGCACTGTGCCTGCTCCTGACCTGCTCTTCCGACGGGGATCAGTGCTGGTCGCCAACGTCCCCAAAGTTGGGACCCACATGTCGGGCACCGCGATTGATATCTCTGTCTGGCGTCGAGACGACGGCAGCGAAGTCTGGCGTGGCAACCACTATCTGGAAATGAGCGAACGAACGCCGATGCGCTCGCCATTTGTTGAGCCGGAGTTTGTTGCCAACCGGTTGGAAATTACCAGCGTGCTGGAAATGCATGGTTTCATGCATTTTCCCTTTGAATTCTGGCATTACAACAAAGGTGACGCTCTGGGGCACATTCTGAGTCGAATTCCCGGTCCGGCAAAATATGGACCGGTACACTGGGATGCGGAACGCAATTCTGTGGAGCCTGTTGAGAACGCCGACCAGCCGCTGCGTCCCGTCCCTGAGATTCAACAGGAAATTCTTGCCGCCATTGGGCGAGCCGGACTAACCAGCGAATTCCGGGGAACCATCTGAACCCGCATTTCTGATTTTGCAATCATGTAAAAGCGTCTGAATTTTCGCCGGTTGCGGGCGGGGCTCGTGCTCGTAATCGACTCGTCCAGGAAGCGCGCCCAGGGGTGATACTGCAGCCTGAGGCTGTTGGTCTGGAGTTGCTGCGTGGTCGGAGGACTCTCGAGTACGAGTACGAGTACGAGCACGAAGGACGCGATTGGTTTTCATCGTGCTCGTGCTCAGTCCGCCCTGGCGGGCGGTGCTCGTGCTCGTAATCGACTCGTCCAGGAAGCGCGCCCAGGGGTGATACTGCAGCCTGAGGCTGTTGGTCCGGAGTTGCTGCGTAGTCGGAGGACTCTCGAGCACGAGTACGAGCACGAGTACGAGCACGAGTACGAGCACGAGTACGAGCACGAACACGAGGACGAAGGACGAAGGACGAAG
>CAIQIE010000108.1 GCA_903871805.1 uncultured Planctomycetaceae bacterium
ATGCAGGTGCCGGTGGTTTCTACCAGTGTTGGAGCGGAGGGAGTTCCCTACAGATCCGGTGAGCATTTGTTGCTGGCGGATACGGAGGCGTCCTTTGCAGAGGCTGTCCTGAGGCTGCTTGAGGATGCAGAACTGCGTCATCGGCTGTCCACGGCCGGAAGACGATTTGTGGAAAGCAATTATCGCTGGGAAACGCTGTGTGAGAGGGCTGAGTCACAGATTTTGCAGTTGATGGGAAATGGTGTTGCAGCGGGGAACACACGGAAGGCGGACCGGGGAGCCATGGTGGAATGACTGAGAAACCCTGTCAGCCCCTGGAAATTCTGGTGGTAACGAACCTGGCTGCGGGAGGATCACGCACCGGGTCAGAGGTACGCTCGTGGTATTCCATCAACGCCCTCGATTCACTCGGCAATGTGACGGTTCTGTCGCTCACCGATAGAAGTCGGGAAGGAACGGGACAGAGTGCATGGAGAAACGGATATCTGCGAACAGCACAGGAGTCGGTGAAGGCGCAGCGTCGTCGCGGGGGACGCGGCTGGGCCTGGTTGTCGCTGATCAGTGTCCTGTTGATGCCATGGAGGCAGGGCTGGACCTTCTGGATGCAGCATGTGGTGCAGTATTCCGGGGAAGCAGGCAGTTCCTCTGAGTCGACTTCGCGGCGATTACTGCGAGCAATTTTTCGGTGGCAGCATGAGGTGTTCAGCCGTTTGGGGTGGCCAGCACCGACGGCGTGCTGCGGCCTGATTCAGGTCTGGCGGCAAATGCGGGAAAGATTTCTGCGTGCTGAATCCGGTCGCAGATTTGACGTGCTATGGGTCGAAAATACAATTTGCTGGCCGGTTGCCCGGGAAATTCTGTCGGAATTGCGGTGCCCGCCGAATCGAGTTGTTCTGAACGGCCAGAATATCGAGTATCAGGTTCTTGAGCAGGCCGTAAGTTCCTGTAAGTGCCCGGTGAGACGCGAGTTTCTCAGGCGAGAGACAGTGTTGATGCGGCAGCTTGAAATCGAGGCGTTTGGCAGGTCGGATCTGGTGATTCAGTGTTCGGATCGCGATGTTCATGAGGCGATAAAACTTGTGCCTTCCATGCTCGGATGGGTCTTTCCGAATGGTGTGGATGGAAGTGTGTTTGTGCATCAGCCGGACGAAGCCAGGCAGCGAGTGCCCACCGTGCTGTTTCCAGCAAGTTTTCAGTATGGGCCAAATGTGGAAGGAGCGCGATTTCTTGCGTGCGAAGTGTGGCCGAGTGTGTTGTTGGAACTACCGGAGGCCAGATTGGTTCTTGCCGGTTACGACGCGGCGAGTTTACGAAGTTGTTCGTGGCTGGCAGACGAATCAATCGAGTTGGTGTCCAGCCCTCAGGACATGAAGCCGATCATCGGGCGGGCATGGATTGTCGCGGTGCCGTTACTGAGTGGTGGTGGCACGCGTTTGAAGATCCTGGAGGCGATGAGCAGTAGCCGAGCCGTGGTCGCCACAAGTCTGGGCGCTGAGGGAGTGCCTTATGAGGCGGGCCGCGATCTGCTGCTGGCTGATGATGCCGCGAGTTTTGCGGCTGCAATTATTCGATTGCTGCGGGACAGGGGATTGCGAACGTTGCTGGAGCAGAATGCCACAACATTTGTTCGCAGCGGTTATGACTGGAGCAGCCTTGGGGAATCGATGCGGCAGAGGGTAGTGGCATTGTGTGCAGAGCGGAAGGAGGCCTGATCGTGTCAGCTGGAAAAACGGTCAGTGCGGGAATTGCAGGACAGGACCATTCGCCGCTGATTTCGGTGATTGTGACGTGTTTCAATCAGGAGGGGTTTATTCGTGACGCTGTTGACAGCGTTCTTAATCAGTCGTGGAAAAAACTCGAATGCATCATTGTTGACGACGGTTCGACAGACAACAGTTGCCGTGTGATTCAGGAATTGCAGGCGGCCGATGAACGTATCCGGGTGATTCTGCAGTCGAACGCGGGGGTCTCGGCCGCCCGAAACGCGGGGTTTCGTGAGGCTGGGGGAGCCTTTATTCAGTTTCTGGATGGAGATGATCTGCTTGGCCAGGGCAAGCTTGCTGCGCACCTGCGTCAGTTTGCTGATGCCCCCGAATGTTCTGTGGCCTATGGGGATCATGATTTTCTCGATATGCGAACCGGTCGGACAACGTTTTTTGGTACGACCCGGCTGGATGCTGAGCCACTGAAGCAGATGTTGACTCAATGGTTTGATGGAGCCAGCTTGCCGATTCACGCGGGGCTTTTCCGGCGATCGATCTGGGGTGAAGGCGAAGTTCCCTTTCCGACAGACTATGGCGGTCGATGTGAGGACTGGATTTTCCTGGTGAATGTGGCGAAACGTGGTGCGATCTTCTGCGGGTTGCCAGTGGTGCTCTGTACCTACCGGGTTGGGGTGGCGGGCTTTACGGATAGTTCTCTGAAGTGGAATGTTTCGGCACTGGAGGCTGCCGTGTACATCAATGCCGGGCTGGATTCGTCATGGCAGCAGAGGTTTCTGCGGGACTTCTTCTCCAGGACTCTTCAGCGTTACGTGCAGTTAAAAAAGGGGGAAATTCTGCATGCCTCATGGAACTGGAAACTGGGTAACGCCCTGACGTTACCGGTTTTCCGGGTTCTGAAACTGGCTCGTCGACTGAAGGCCGGGTGGAAGGCGAGGGGAGGCAACTGATGTGCGGTATTCTGGGGAGCGTCGGAGTTCGCGCCAGTGATCCTGCATTAATGGCGGGGCTGGCATCGATTGCGCATCGTGGTCCTGATGGTCAGGGGGTCTGGCAGTCTACCGATGGTGACGTCTGGCTCGGGCATCGACGGCTGTCAATTCTGGATACCAGCGACAACGGCAGTCAGCCAATGCGGCGTGGTGATCTCGTCATGGTCTTTAATGGCGAGATTTACAATTTTGTTGAGCTCCGAAAAGAACTGGGGGTTCTGGGGCACCAGTTTACGACCGGCAGTGACACCGAGGTCTTACTGGCCGCCTTCAGACAGTGGGGCTCTGAGTGTGTGCATCGATTCAATGGTATGTGGGCACTGGCGATCTGGGATTGCAGGAAGAGGCTGTTATTCCTGTCTCGGGATCGGTTTGGCAAGAAGCCACTGTTCTACTCATTTCAGTCGGGTGGTCTTGTTTTCGCGTCTGAGATGAAAGCGCTGGCGCCGTTGATGTCGGAGTTCAAGCCGGCGGCCGGTTTCCGCGAGCTTGCTGAAAATCAATTTCAGTATGAGTCTACTCAACAGTGTCTGATCAGCGGTATTCATCGTTTTCCAGCCGGCAGCAGTGCCTGTTGCACACTGGACGACCTGAGAAATCAGCAGTTGCCTGTCAGTTCGTACTGGGAAACGCGGCAGCATCTGGTGGACGTGCCTGTTCGTTATGAAGAGCAGGTTGAGCAATTTCGTGAACTATTCCTTGATGCCTGTCGGCTGCGGATGCGGTCTGACGTGCCTGTCGGGACAGCGCTGTCAGGGGGCCTGGATTCATCGACTGTGGCGTGTGCAATGGCTCATGCCGGTCGACGAAGTGATGAAACTCGGTCATTTTCTGGTGATTGGCAGCGGGCTTTCGTTGCCACGTTTACCGGATCATTTCTGGATGAACGGCATTACGCGGAGGCGGTTCTGCGAAAAACGGGGGTTCGAGGCGAGTTCATTGAGATCAATGCTGCGGCAGGCCTGGATCGACTGCCGGAATACCTGTATCTGTTTGAGGAATTGTATCCGGCGAATCCAATCCCGATGATGGACATGTATCACGCAATCTCTGCCGCGGGCGTACGCGTCTCAATCGACGGTCATGGCGGCGATGAGTTGCTGTCCGGATATGGCGGCTTTCTCCAGGCGTTGAATGACTGCCTGGGCAATTTGCCCCGGATGAAGCAGGTCCTGCGTTGCTGGAATGGCAGGGAACCCGGGGCTGGCGATGTGCTGCGGGAGTTCGTTGGCCTGCATCGCGGTGGTCGGGGGGCCTTGAAGTTCGTTATGCAGTGGTTGTGGAACCGGAAGAGAGATAATCCAGGTAGCGGTGAACTTGGATACCTCAACTCACTGCTGTATGAGAACTTCCACAAGACGATGCTGCCAACACTGCTGAGGAATTATGATCGCTATTCGATGGCTGCGGGGGTTGAGATTCGCATGCCATTTCTTGATTATCGTCTTGTCCAGTTCTGCTTTTCATTGCCATGGCAAAGCAAAGCACCGCATCAGAATCCAACTATGAAGGCGTTATTGCGAGATGCGTTTGCTCAGGAATTACCCGTTGAGATCCGGACTCGGCGAGACAAGATTGGATTTACCAGTCCGATTGGTGACTGGTTGCGTGGCCCGTGGAGGCCGTGGTTGCAGGACCTGCTGAATTCTCAGTCTTTTCGTGAGTGCGACCTGATTGATCAGGCGGCTGTGAGGGCGATGATGGACGCGGTGCTGGCGGGAACAGCCAATCACGAATTCAGCGAGCGTGCCTGGGCTCGACTGAATCCCTTCCTGTGGCAGGAGCATTTTCTGAAACGATGTCAGAGGATCGCCTGATGTTGGCGTCCGGAAATCTTTACGGAGTTGGACATGTCGGGTGGTAAAGCGTCCGAGACAGGCCTCGATCCGGAGCTGCGTCCAGTGCCAGCAGCGTTGGCGAATGAGGCGCCTCGCCCGCTATGGAGCGTGCTGATTCCGACAAGAAACAGCGGCGACTACCTCCGTATCACGCTTGAGTCCGTGCTGAGACAGAACATTCCTGTTGAGGATATGGAAATCATCGTGATGGATGATTGTTCAGAGTCGGAGGAGTCGGTGAGGGACTGCCTGCGACCCTGGGGCAGTCGCGTGCAGCTGATTCGGCACGATCGAAATGTTGGGAAGTGTGCAAATTATCAATCCGGACTCTCAGCCTCGCGCGGCAGACTTCTGCACCTGCTGCATGGTGATGATTTTGTTTACGATGGTTTTTACCGCAGCATGGAAGCCTGCTTTGCAGCGTATGCCGCAGCGGGGGCGTTTTTCTGTGAATCCGATTATGTGAATGCGGCCGGTCAGGTAACTGGCAGGACTGGATGCGAGTTACCGGCAACCGGGATTATTCCCGCGTTTTCGGAGTTATTGTATGTGCGTCAGCGGATTCAGACGCCGTCGATTGTCGTTCGTCGACCGGTGTATGAGTCGCTTGGGGGATTTGATCATCGCCTGACCGCCTTTGAAGACTGGGAGATGTGGTTTCGCATTTCCCTTGCGTTTCCGATCGGTTTTAACGCTGAAGGGCGAGCCGCCTATCGGATTTCCGAAGGGAATACATCGACACAGAGTATACTGTCGGGGCGACGCACGTACCTGCTGCAGAAAACCCTGCGAATCATGGATGACGATTGTCCGGACGAATTGCGTCGGAAACTGAGCCGTCAGCGTAACCGGGAGATGGCCGACTATTTGATGAACTGCCTGAAAGTGACCGTGGCCCAGCGTGCCGTGTGGCCATGGCTGAGGATTGTGCTGGCGATACTGAGTTTTGACTGCTCCGCTCGAAGAATGGCCCGGGTGCTGCTGCAGACGCTGCGGTTGATTCGTCGGGGTTGATATGGCAGGGGCTTTATGTGCTGCAAAAGTGCCGTATTGGAATCTGGTGTGGGGCTCGTTGATCGGGGAGCGAAGACGATGAGGCGGGCACCTGCCAGTGGGCGGGAGAGCAGAGGTGTTTAGTGGCTGAACGCATTGCTGATCAGTTTCGGCGTTGGGTGTTGCACCGGCTGAATACGCGGCGGATTGCCAGGGTACTCAGGGAGATTACTCCGGACAGGACGCCTGTCGTCTTCATTGTCACGCAGGATATTGTGCATCTGACCCCCTGGTGTCTGCAGAATATCGCGCCATCCTTTGCGCCTGTGGTGCTGCTGAATGGGGTCAGTCCGGAAGACTGCGACTGGGTACGACGGACTGTGAAGGTGCCGACGACGGTGCTGAAAGCCAGTTTGACTGGAAATCAGCAGTCCATGCTGTCGCATGGGCGGACACTCAATTCGCTGTTCGCCGCCGCCACACGAGACTTCTGTATTCAGGACCCGGACTGTTTTGTTGTGGATTTGAAATTCTGGGAAAGCGTCTCACTGTCAGCACAGGACTTTGCCGGCGGACCATTTGTCGAGCATCACGCAGATCGCAGCCATCTGATTCCATCCACATTTTTTCTGATGTTCAACCTCACCAACTATCGGCGAATCTGCGGGGAATACGACATTGATGCGGACGTCACTCGCACAGTTTCGCAGCGAGTGCGCAGCAGGATGAAGTTGTTGAACTACGGGGATAACGAGTTTCCGCATTCCTTCAAGAAGTACTTTGATACGCTGCAGGCCTACTGGGTGCTGTCGTTTGCGGACGGGCTGACGTTTCGTGAGATGCCCGGCGAACGGCAGGCAATTTTTCACATCGGGGGCACCAGTTACCTGCACCGCTGTGAAATTGATCCTGCTCACTGGGATTACTGGCCTCTGAGCGTGCATTACTTCAATCTTTGTATTCTGGAATTGCCGGGCATGGAACGCTTTCGTCAGCGTTTTGCCGGGCTTTATCAGCAGCATGGATCTGCCTCAGGACTGCTGAAGTCGCAACCAGGCTTTGCGGCCGGCTGGCGGCGAGTGGAGATTGATCGGATCGTTGAGGCTATATCGAGAACTTCGGCCGATTGATGTGTTGAGTGGCGGTAAGTGCAGGTCTGTGGCAGTTCTGCGTCAGCTATCAGTTACTCAGTCATTGACTATCAGCGGATAATCATTATTTACCTTCCGGGAGAAGTCGTGTGTTACGCAAAATGAAGTCACGAGCAAAACTGCTGCTCAGCATTTTTCAGCTGAAAGCAACCCGCGGCAGTTTGGAAGGGTATCTGGATCTGATTCTGGGAGCTGCCGGAGGGCTTTACAAACCGCTGCAGATCCGTTCAGAGATTCTGGGGATGCTGGACGTGGTGTCGAAGAACCCACCGCACCGCGTGATGGAAATTGGAACCGCCAACGGAGGAACTCTGTTTCTGCTGGCACGGGCCGCCGCGGATGATGCGCAGCTGATCAGTCTGGACCTGCCGTATGGTGAATTCGGAGGGGGATACTCACCGATTCGGATTCCGCTGTACCGGCAGTTTGCCCGAGGACGGCAACGCGTGGATCTGGTGCGGGGCGATTCGCATCGGCAGGAAAATCGGGACAGGGTGGAACGTCTGCTGGGCGGGGCGAAGCTGGATTTCCTGTTCATTGATGGCGATCACACCTATGAGGGTGTGAAGCGGGATTTTGAGTTGTATTCGCCAATGGTGCGCAGTGGCGGATTGATTGGCATGCACGACATTGCCACTCATCCCGCTTCCCATAACTGTCATGTGGATTTGTTCTGGAATGAATTGAAGCAGAAGTATCGGACGACAGAAATTATTGAGAACGCAGCCCAGGGTTGGGCCGGCATCGGACTGGTGCACATGCCCTGAGTGACAACGCGGAGGGCGAGGCTGGGATGGCGAAACGGCGCAATCCGGGAGTTCCGGAGCGTAATCAGCTTGATGGAGCAAAAGGATTTGAGTGTCGAGTTAGGCAGTGAAAACGCCGGACATTCGTTTCGACGGAGCGAAACGCGACTATCTGCGGGCTTGACACCGTGTTGCCAATTCAAGGCGGGGCACGGCAACGGATGCCGACGTTTTCCATGCCGGCCCTCCGGGTTGTGCGTGGTAACGCGGAAGCAACTTGTTCCGGGGGGCGAAGTGTGACAACTGTTTCGGTATTGATGACCGTCTACAATCGCGAGGCCTACCTTGCAGACGCCATTCAAAGCGTCCTGAACTCCACGTTTACGGACTTTGAACTAATCATTGTGGATGATCGTTCAAAGGATCGGTCCGTTGAAATTGCCGAGAGCTTTCGCGATCGGGACTCCCGGATTCAGTTGCACGTGAATCCGCAGAATCTGGGCGACTACGGCAATCGCATGCGGGCCGCCTCGCTGGCACGTGGCACCTACCTGAAATATGTGGATTCTGACGATCAGATCTATCCGCATGGGTTGGAGGTGATGGTGCGAAATATGCGGTCGTCGCCGGAGGCGGCCGCGGCACTGGCACATTCCCTGCCACAGGAATCACTGCCTTACCCGCTGATACTGACGCCGCTCGAATCCTATCGGCGTCATTTCTTCGGTCGCGGCTGTTTTGGCTGTGGTCCTGGTGGTGCGATTATTCGCAGGGATGTGTTTGCATCGCTCGGAGGATTTCGACCGGACTGGGGTGTCCTGTCGGATCTGGAGTTCTGGTTGCGGATCGCGTCGACTCATACGATTCTGTTGCAGCAGCCCGCTCTGACGTGGTGGCGAGTGCACGAGGGGCAGCAATTCCGGATCGGCGACGCCAAACGTGTGTATCTGGAGCGGGGCTTTCAGTTAGCACGTCGTGCACTTCTGGATGCCAGTTGCCCGTTTGCGTCGGAAGAGCAGGCTCGCGCGATCAGCATTCTTCAACGGAGATACACGCGGCAATTGCTGTCGTGGGCCGTCCGTGGACGCAGCCCGTTGCAGGCTCTGGCGGCGTACCGCACGGTATTCTGGTCCTGGTCCTGATTCTGCTCCTCGCCTTGTGCAGGCGGAACGCGACAGACCTGAAACGGCCGCGCCGGGATCCCGGATGTTTTGCCATGGATCGACAGTGCCGTCGCGGAAAAGCCGTACCTGCTGAGAGATTTCGAGTGTGCCTCGCAGGGAACTGACAGGCAGAACTGCATGGGGACAGCAATGAGTTCAGTTTGTAACACGCCTGAGATTTCCGTGATTATCACGGCGTGGAATAGCGGCCGTTGGATTGCGGAGACATTGCGTTCGGTGTTTCGACAGTCGTTTCAGGACTTTGAAGTGATCGTCGTTGACGACGGATCAACGGACGAGACGGCACAGATTGTGGCCAGCTTCGACGACCCACGACTGCGTTATGTGCGCCAGGAGAATCGTGGTCAATCCGTAGCTTCCAATGTGGGCGCTGGAATGGCACGTGGGCGATTTCTGAAGTTTCTGGACGCCGACGACCTCTGGAATGTGCAGCATCTGGAGGCCCAATATCAGGCAATCCGGGATTGTCCTGGAGCCATCGCCTCCTGCTCGTGGGGCTACTTTCGCGAGCACTCAGAATCCACTCAGCCACGTGCTGAGCACGTCAATCGAGACTTTGACGATCCACTGGAATGGCTGGTCACCTCTCTGACGCAGGATGAGGGGATGATGGGTGTCTGGATGTGGTTGATTCCCCGGGAAGTGTGGCAGCAGCATGGAAGATTTCACGAAGAACTGACACTGAATAAGGACTACGACCTGAGTATTCGGTTGCTGCTGGGAAGCCGCTGTGTCAAGTTTTCCGGAAGGGCTTTGTACTGCTACCGCAAGGGCATTGCGGAGGCGGTGACGCAGAATCGCAGCGTGCGGTCACTGGCTTCGGCGTTGCGAACCACTCAACTGGGCACGGCCTCTTTGCTGGCTCGGGAGGATTCGCCACGGATACGCAGGATTTGTGCCAATCGATTTCAGATGTGGTTGTTCAGTTTCTATCCGGAGTATCCGGATCTGGTGCGTAAAGCGGAGGAGCAGATTCGAGAATTGGGTGGGAGCGATTTGAAGCTGCAGGGAGGATTTCTCCTGAAAGTTCTAACCCCGCTCTTCGGCTGGAAATCTGTCAGAAGACTGCAGGTTGTGGCAAAATCCTTCGGTTGGACGCACATTCAAAAATGGAAACGGCAGCGTGGACTGAAGCGGGTGAGTTGAAATTGTGCCGGCAGGGGAACTCAAAAAATGGTTTTCTAACGTCGCAGAAGGAACTGCATTAGCGTCCTTGAGGGCGTGTGAAACGGTTGTTCATTTCCCAGGTGTCTTTACCATCTGGAGAGTTCGCGATGTGATTTCATCGCGTTGCAGGCAAAGTCGGTCCCCGGATCATTTGGGGGTCGGAGAGTCTGAATTCTGCAGGGCATCTATGCTGGAATTTGCGATACAGGTTCGTTTCCAGAGTATTTGGGGTGGACGTGCTGACGTCCTGATGCGGGTGAACACACCGGACAGGTTCATGCGGCGGGAGCTCGATGCCTGAAGGTCCTGTCGTGGTTGCTAAGTGGAGTGCGGAGAGCCATTTTGCGGCTACCGTACGTTGCCTTCTCGACCAGACATTCTGCGACCTGGAACTGATCATGGTTGATGGTGGGGCAACAGAAAGAACGGCTGAAATGGTGGCCGGATTTCAGGATCCACGCGTTCGGCTGGTGCGTCAGAGCAATTCAGGACAGTCGGCTGCATCCAACCGAGGTGCCAGTCTGGCGCCAGGCCGATTTCTGAAGTTCGTGGATGGCGATGACCTGTCATGCCCTGATCAAATCAGGCTGCAGCATCAGGAAATTTAAGATTTTTATCGGTATCTGGCTGCGTATCGTTGTGGTTATTTTCGCGAGTCTCCGCACAGCTTGTGGCTCATCATCATGTGGTGTGTCTCGATTATCCCGCGGGTCTTGAGTGGCTTGTGGAGTGTCTGTCTCTGGCAGACTGTTTGCTGGGTGTGTGGTTGTTGCTGATTCCCCGCAAGGGCTGGGGGCGGAGTAGTAGCTGGTGCGAAGAACCAGAATTGTCGCTCAATAACGATATTGATCTGAGTAACTGTCTGGTGCTCAACTGTGCCGGCGGTAGATCATTTCGGGCAGCGGAATCCTGAGGGGGTACGAAACCTGTGTTCCATGAATTGCCGCAGTGGCGAAATAGCGAATCGGCATGATGCAACTGTTATTTCTTTCGTACGGTCACGGGCTGCACCAGCAGGAAGTGATTTGCGCAGTGCATTCCATTCTGCACTGCGGGGGGGCTGATACGCCTTATCAGATTGTGATCTATACCGATGCGCCTGAGGTGTTTGCCGGGCTTCCGGTCAGAGTGCATTTGGTCACAACACAGACATGGCGAGAATGGGGAGGGCCGCAGAACTTCAACCATCGTCGCAAGATACTGGCGTTACAGCACCTGTTACGAGAGAGCCAGATGCCGGTGGTGCTGCTGGACGGTGATACGTGGTTTCGCGGGAGTGTGCGAAACGTGGCAGAACGAATCGGGCCGGGCCGCGGTGTGATGCACATTCAGGAGGGGCGGGTGTCCGTCGTGCAGACGCCGTTGTACCGAAATCTGCATGCCCTGCTGACGCAGGAGTCCACGATTCAGGATCTGAAGATTTCTCCGGATGCGTGGATGTGGAATGCCGGGGTGATTGGTCTGCACCCCGATCAGTTGCAATTGATTGACAAAGTGCTTGAGATCACTGACCGACTTTGTGCCGTTTCGTCATTACACATTCTTGAGCAGTTTGCTTTTTCGTGGGTTTTGCAGCAGCACATCGAGCTCACTGAAGCCGCCGACATGGTGTTTCATTACTGGCCACCCTATCTGCACAAGCCATTTCGGAAGATTCTGCCAGGCTTGATGCAGCAGGCGATTGCCTTGCCTGCTGAGCAACGCAGTCGATTCCTTTACAGGCATCGACCGCGGCCGGGACTGCTACGTCGTGGGAAGGTCATTGCCAAGCGTGTCCTGCAGTGGCTTGGGGTGCTGCGGGGCTACTGTCGTTCCAATGAATGGTGAATCGATCTGAGCCCCTGTGCTGTTGCGATTTTTGGGAGGGCGAAGTTCCACCCGAGCCACAGGGATTTTGCGATTTTTGGGAGGGCGAAGTTCCACCTGAGCCGCAGGGATTTTGCGATTGTTGGGAGGGCGAGGTTCCATCCGAGCCGCAGAGATTTTGCGATTGTTGGGAGGGCGAGGTTCCATCCGAGCCGCAGAGATTTTGCG
>CAIQIE010000109.1 GCA_903871805.1 uncultured Planctomycetaceae bacterium
CCGTTTCGTTGCCCCCGACAACTCCCGGAGTGGAGATCGGCGAGTCGTGCTTCTACGGATTCCGGGGAAACTGGGGCCAGATCAACTTGATGAGGCCACCACGCTCGGGGCGGACGCAATTCAAAGACTGATTTCCGACACGACACAATGGTACTCTGCGTGAGTTCGGAAGTATTTTTTTCTCTGGTCAAAGGCAACAATCAATGCGTGTATTCAACCTCTGCTTCGGCTTTGTGATACTGTTTGTGGGAATGTGCGTCGGGTGTGGGAGATCAACGCCATCCGGCACGGCGAGCACAACTGCTCAGGAGTCCATTCCGGCACCAACGTCAGCCAACTCAGCACCGCTGACGGCATCCGGTCAGACGAAACTTCGTGTCGGAGTCATTCCCGCTCAAACCGAGGGAGAGATGGCTGCCGGGACAAAGCAATTGCAGGAATTGCTCACGAAAGGCATCGGTAGACCTGTGGAAATCGAGGTTTATCCGGAGTACAACGGCGTCGTTGAGGCGATCAACTACAGGAAGATTGACATGGCGTTTCTGGGGCCATTCACGTACGTTGTGGCGAACCAAAGGTCCGGCGCGAAGGCGATCGTGACGCAACTTGTGGACGGCCAACCGTTTTATTACTCCAAAATCATTGTTCCTGCTGACAAGCCATACAAATCGCTTGACGACCTTCTTTTGGACAAGGCGAATGTCCGGTTCATGTTTGGCAGTATCAATTCGACATCCGGCTGCCTTGTGCCATCTGCAGAATTACTCAGCCGTGGAGTCTACCGAAACGAGAACGAGCACAGCTTCAAGTCACTGCAATTTGGCGGGTCGCACGATGTGGTGGGCCTAAGTGTCCAGAATGGCACGGTCGACGCCGGCGCGATCGATAGTGCCCTGCTGGAATCATTCAAAAAATCGGGAAAGATTGACGGCAACAGAATTCGAGAAATCTGGACGAGCGAAAAACTGTTTCAGTACCCATGGACTGTCCGTGGAGACATGGATGACGCGCTGATCAAAAAGATTCAGGAGACGTTCCTTTCGATTGATGAACCGCTTGTGCTTAAGGCGTTCGGTGGTGCGAGCGGATTTGCGACCTGTAGTGATAAGGACTACGAGAGAATCAAGGAAATTGCCAGGAAATTAGGGAAACTGGATTAAGCAATTTCGGGGCAATGCCGCAGTTGCAGAGTGGCATGAATTCTCTTTCAAATTGGGATGCTTACGTCATGGGCCTTGTCACAATCAATCCTGAGCAAAGCCGGATCTTTTTTTCAAAGGTCAGTAGTTATAAAGGCGAACGACTGACACGGACAAACGGGCTTTTGACGCGTGTTGTAAGTGAAATTCAAACACAACTCATCGAACGCAGCCTTCCTGAAGAAGATTTTCGAATCTACATGGCGGGAGAGCCCGATGGTCACAACACTACAACAAGGGAAATTTACACAAGCCTCCGCGCGGCGGTAGAGAACAGTTGGCTATTCGTGGGTTTCTTCCAGCCAGAGTATTTTCGGAATCCATACTGTATCGCAGAACTGCTTTTTTACTGGGACATCAAGCTCTCGGACCGAGGGGCACAAAGCCTGCAGCTACTAAAATTACTCATTGAAGACTATACCCTACCAGCGGATATTAACATCCATATAGACAAGGTTCTTAACGATCTCGTCAGCCACTCCCTGATATTCAATGCAGATAGGGTACGCGCGGTAGTTCACGAGAACATATGCGGCGCAAGTCACACATTCCATTCAGGTGATACACGAGTTTTCAGAGGACTGGAGGGAATTCATGCAGAGAACTACTGTAAGGAGTTGTCACAAACAATTATTTCAATGTCTTCCGGGAGGACTCGTGGAGCACCTCGCAGGGTCATCCCCGCAGTCGTTCACGCTGAGACTCACCGCAGCGTTGAAACGATCCGACTTGGAATCGTTCCATTGATGAGCAACGCGGGTGGCTTTCGTAAGAAGTTCCAGTCCGAACTGGCGGGTATCTGTGAGCGCGGTCACTCGCGCGGTTTCACGATTGAAGTCTTCCCAGTCACAGATTACCGCGATGCGATTGAACGACTTGTGGATAAAAACCTTTCCAACGAAGAGAGGCTTCACGCCGCATTCCTCGGCCCCGGGGCCTACGATGAGGCAATCAGACGCGATGAAACACTGGTACCAGTTGCCACAAGAGGGGGGCCTGATGAAAGGGTATATCACTGGCTGATGATTGGACGACGAAGAGACTGGCATAGCAGTGATGAGGCAAATGCCGACAATCCTGTGTTTACAGACTGCAGGGATTTGGCTGTCGCATTGACGGATCTCAATAGTCAACGCAACTCAAATCAATTTCAGATAGCGTTCTCGGATCAGGATTCGACGTCCGGATTTGTAAAACCAAACAGATTTCTGAGCCGTGCTATTGGAATCGGATTGCATGATTGGGCATCTGTTGTGTTTTGCAGATCGCATGACCTGACATTTTTCTGGATGTCAGGACGAGCAGTCCGCCAGTCGATGACGGTGGATGGCTACAGTGCCGACGTGTTTCCACCTCAATTGAAGTCGTTTCCAGGCGCCACAGGTGTCGATGAACCACGTGTGGCCATGATTGACAGTGATGTGTTCTCGTTGTTGAAGGGTTCATACCCAGACAACTCCGAGGATGAGCTCAGGGTCATCTGGAAATCTCCCTGCTCCGAGCATCAATATCCGTGGGTTGCGAGGAATATCACTCTGCGATCTGTCCATAAAATTGATGAGAAGGTCCCGGATGTGATCAAAGATGTGTTACTGAGAGTGAATGACTCAGAGGTCTTGAAAGCGTTTGCTGCAAAAAGTTTTCTGGCGGTTGAAAATGGGATTCATATGAAGCAATTTGTTGAATCGAGGAATTCCGGAATGAATTGCGAAGAAGAATTTCAGCGTCTCCGTTGCGGTGTATGTCAATCATGCAGGCGATAAAAAAGATGTTTGTTCGAGTAATTCTGGTGAGTGCACTTTTGGTCGGTGCGTTGCTCGCGACGCGTCCTGCGACGATTGGTCTGGGCGACATTATAGACGGTGTTAAGTTCCTGCGGCATTGGATGCCGCCGAGTTCGCAGAATCTGACAGTTGTGCTGCTCGCTTCAATGGTCACTCTTTCCACAGCTTTTCTGGGAGCGAGCGTTGGCCTGGCAATTGGTTTACCCCTTGCATTTTTGGCCTCTTCACGGCTGGCGATGCTTCCGCGTCCAGTGATGGGTATTTTGCGGAGCACCTTCGTTGTGCTTCGGTCCATTCCGGAAATTGTTGTTGCCTTGATTCTTCTGGTGATCTTCGGGCCCGGTCCATTTTCTGCGGTATTGGCAATTTCATTTCATAATTGCGGGGTATTGGCGAAGCTTCTTGCGGAGCGTATTGACGAAGCGTCTCACGGGACATTTGAAGCGTTGATCGCCGCTGGTGCTCCAAAATCGACAGCAGCGACGTTTGGTATGCTTCCCGAAATCTGGCCCTCCGTGCTGGCGCAATACTTTTATCGATTGGAAGTTGGTGTGCGAGCCTCAATTGCTCTTGGACTGATCGGGGCAGGCGGGATCGGACAACAACTCATCAATCACTTTAAAACCTTTCAGTATCGCGAGGTCAGCACCGATGTCCTTGTGATCATGATCGTCATTGGCATCGTCGATTTCATCAGCATACGGATGCAGCGGTCTTATGTTTGAAGAAAGACGGACACCTGAGCTTATTGAAGCCTTCGCTCGACGTACTCGTGAAGTCGTGAGCTTGTCCCACGTTGGCGTGTCGTATAATTCGACCGCTGGTGTGGTTTCGGCACTCACGGAGGTCAGCACGCAGTTGATGGAAGGCGAATTTGTCTCAGTAATTGGCCCCAGTGGTGCCGGGAAGTCGACGTTGCTGCGATGTCTGAATCTTCTCGTCATGCCAACGACAGGCGTCGTGTCGTTTAAAGGCATTGAAGCTCAGAATTTGCGAGAATCTGAGCGGCGAAAGATTCGCCGACAGACGGGGATGATCTTTCAGCGGCACCAGCTTTTGGCGCGATTCACGGTTCGCCAGAACGTTTTGATGGGGCTATTCGGCAGATACGGATTTTGGCAATCGGCCTTCGGTTTTGTTCGGGGACGATTTTCCCGGGAAGATGAGCAGGCGGTGGACAGCGTCCTGCTTGAATTGGGGATCCATGAGAAGCAGCACGTTCGTGTTGACCAATTAAGTGGTGGACAGCAACAACGGGTGGCCATCGCTCGCGCGATGGTGCAATCGCCAGTCTTGCTTCTTGCGGATGAGCCAATAGCAAGCCTCGACGAGGGACGAGCTAATGACGTGATGCACAAACTGCGTGAACTGAATCAAAAAGGCCTGACGATTGTTTGTAATCTTCACGACGTGGAAGTTGCTAAGAAGTATTCATCACGAGTTATTGCCTTGAGGCATGGCAGAGTGCTGTTTGATGGTATCCCGGATGCGCTGACGCCAGAGATTCGTGAAATGGTCTTCGCACTTTAGTCAGCGCTCAGTCAACGAGCGCAGTCAACAGCATGCTACTCGAGTGAACACTGTTGTCATTGGTGTTTTCGGCAATCAGTCATGGTCCTGTGGTGCTCGGGGTTGGAACGCAGCCGAGTGTGCTTGAGAAGCGATTCGGGGGACGTGTCTGGACGGTCCCGTGGAATCTCCGGGGGCCAGTCCCACTGACCGGCCTCCAGTTTTTTTCCGGTTTCATGCGAGTGCTGGTTCGGCAGTTCGTAAGGATTGACTGTACCGTTGCAGAGGTGAGGGTGGATCGGATCACCACGCTGACGCGTGGAGACTGCGTCATCGTCCATCACGTCATGGACGTCAGCAGGACGAAACACCCACTGCAACATGTTCCTCAGGGTGTGCCGACATGATCGCGGGCAAACGGACGGAGAATCACGCACTGCAGGATGTTCTGTCCGGAGGAAAACTGTCGAAACGGGTTCATCAGAAATGGTGCTGGCGATTTCAGTTGCATCCGATTTCTGATAGTATCCGACAGCTTGGCAGAATTTGGTTCCGGGTACGGAGAGATGGCAATGCGAGTGTCAATGTGGCGGATTTCGGCGACGGTGTTGTGTCTGGCTGGCTGGACTTTGCAGGCGGACGAATTGCAGCCGCTGCGCGAAGTTGAGGGGATCTCAGAATATCGCCTCGAAAATGGCTTGCAGGTACTGTTGTTTCCTGACGTGTCCAGTCCGAAAGTGACCGTCAATCTGACAATCTTTGTGGGTTCACGCCATGAGGGCTATGGCGAAGCGGGCATGGCGCATTTGCTGGAGCACATGCTGTTCAAGGGGACGCCGGGGTATCCGGATATTCCAGCGGAGTTGCAGAAGCGGGGTGCGGACTTCAACGGCACGACGTGGCTGGATCGCACGAACTATTTTGAGACTCTTCCGGCCGGTGACGAGTCGCTGGAATTCGCTTTGAAGATGGAGGCGGACCGGATGATGAACAGTTTCATCCGGGCGGAAGATCTGGCCTCGGAGATGACTGTTGTCCGGAATGAGTTTGAGCGTGGCGAGAACAGTCCTCAGCGAGTGCTGATGCAGCGCGTGATGGCAGCAGCATTTGAATGGCACAATTACGGACGATCCACGATTGGTAACCGAGCGGACATTGAACGTGTTCCCGTGGAAAATCTGCGTCGGTTTTATAAGCGTTTCTACCAGCCGGACAACGCGATGCTGATCATTGCCGGAAAGTTCGACAGCGGCAAAGCTCTGTCGCTCGTGGCGCAGTACTTCGGCAAAATTCCGCGGCCGGATCGGGAACTGGACCGGACCTACACCGAAGAACCGGCTCAGGATGGAGAGCGGCTGGTGACGGTGCGACGAGTGGGTGACGTTCCGATCGCTGGTGTGATGTATCACATTCCGGCAGGGCCTCATCCGGACTATGCCGCTGTGGATGTGTTGTCAGCGGTGATGTCCAGTGAACCCTCGGGACGCCTTTATGAGGGCCTGGTCAAACGCAGACTGGCGGCATCTGCTTATGGATTTTCGTTTGGGCTGCACGACCCCGGTGCGTTGATGTTTGGGGCGGAGGCATCGCAGGGTACAGAGGCAGTCGCATTACTGCAAAGTCTCACAGATGCGGTTGAGTTATCTGCAGAGGCGCCGTTTACATCGGAGGAAGTCAATCGAGCAAAGGCCGAATTGCTGAAGGAGCGGGAACTGCAGATGACAAATTCGCAGTCAGTGGCGATTGAACTGAGCGAATGGTCGGCGCAGGGCGATTGGCGATTGTTTTTTCTGCATCGGGATCGACTGGAAGCGGTGACTCCTGACGACGTGACGCGGGTAGCCCGTGCGTATCTGGTTCGGAACAATCGGACGGCGGGGATTTTTGAACCATCGAAGGAGGCTGAACGGGCTGAGATTCCGGCGGTAGCAGATGTCACTGAGATGCTGAAGGACTACAAGGGGCGAGCCGCGGTTTCCGGTGGAGAGGAGTTTGACGCAAGTCCCATGGGGATCGAAACAAAGCTGGTGCGGTCGGCTCTGCCGTCCGGCATCAGGACGACACTGCTTCCCAGAAAAACGCGTGGGGGCCTCGTAACACTGCGTTTGAATGTGCGTTATGGAAATCTGGAGGCCTTGCAGGGGCGAGGTCTGGCGGCCGAACTGCTTCCCGGACTGCTGGACCGCGGGACCGAGGGGCGGACTCGTCAGCAGCTGGCAGATGAGTTGAACACGTATCGTGCGCGGGTGAGCTTCAGTGGCACACCAGGGACGTTAGCTGTGACCGTTCAGACCAATCGGGAAAACCTGTTGCCGGTGCTGAATCTGGTGGAAGACATGCTGCGTCATCCGGCCTTCCCGAAGGAAGAAATGGAAATCCTTCGAGAGGAGCAGATTGCGGCATTAAGTCAGCAGGTGACTGATCCGGTGGCACTGGCCTTCTCAGAGGCCACACGCCGGATTTCTCCTTATGACGCTGCGGATCCGCGCTATGAAGCACCGCTCACCGAGCAGGTGGAGCGACTGCGGGCCGTGACCGTTGAGGAGGTTCGCGAGATCCATCAGCAATTGCTGTCGGCTGCTGTAGGTGAACTGACTGTCCTCGGAGACTTTGACCCCGACGCTGCTCTGAAGGCCATAGGAAAGCTGACGGCGGACTGGAAATCGGAAGTTCCCTTTACTCGGATTCCTCGAGTGCACGTCAACAACGTGAAGGGAAGCACCGAAAAGATCACGACGCCAGATAAGGCAAATGCCGCGTTCATTGCCATGATGACGCTTCCCCTGCGTGATGATCACCCGGACTATGCCGGGCTGGCCATTGGAAACTTCATCCTTGGAAGTGGTGGCCTGAATTCGCGACTGGGCGACCGTGTGCGACAGAAGGACGGGTTGTCTTACACGATTCAGTCCGGTCTGCAGCCTTCGGCTGTGGATGAGCGAACGGCCTTCTTTATCTTTGCGATTTCCAATCCGGAAAACGCAGACAAGGTCAACAAGGCCATTCAGGAAGAACTGCAGCGATTGCTTGTGGACGGCATCACCGGAGAGGAGTTAGAGGCGGCCAAAACCGGGTATCTGCAGGAGCAGCAAGTCAGTCGCAGCAACGACGCGGCACTGGCTCCAATGCTGGAGGCATACGCGTTTATCGGACGAGACATGAAGCATGTCGCCCAATTCGAAGAGCAGATTCGCGTGTTAACGGTCGACCAGGTCAACGAAGCGCTCAGGCGTCACCTGAAGCCCGAGCGATTGTTTGTGATCATGGCTGGTGATTTTAAATAGTGGAGCCTGAGGTCGGGGGGCTGAAATTCTGCGGTGGTGGTATCTCAGCCGCTACTGATCGCTGCCGAACCAACCCCCGGCAGCGCGGCGTGCTGATCGGGACGAATCGTGACCATTGAATTCCTGTGGACGGATACAATATCGCTATGAACCACGCGGAGTCAGAAAACCCGAGGTCGGCTGAGCATGGTACTGAGGGTATGGCTTACCTGCTGACATGGGATGGCGTTACATGGCGGGACGCCGTGCGGCTGCGGCAGGGGCAGGTCACCACAATTGGCCGATCGACAAACAATCGGATTGTCCTGCAGGATGATTCCTGCAGCCGCAATCACTGTGAATTGTTTTTCAGTGAAGGCGAGTGGCGACTGCGTGACCTTGGCAGCCGTAACGGGACTCTGATTCACGATCGCCGTGTGACCGGGGATCAGCCGCTGGTCTCCGGTGAAATCATCGGCATCGGTGCGTGCCGACTGGGCTTTACCACCAGCCTTGGTCATGTCCTGCCAACGCCGCAGAAACCCCACGATTCACCCGAGCGAGTCACGTCAGCTACTCAGACTTCAGTTCCCGTGGTAGAACCGGTGCCCAGCATTCTGCATAGTGCGCGGCTGCCTGAGTTTCTGGCAACCGGACAGATTCGCAGGGAGCGTTCTGCTGAACTCGCGCGGCTTTATCGGCTTGGGCTTGAGATGGGTGTGGCCGAGACTCAGCAGCAATTGACTGATGTCGTGCTTGCCAGCCTGACTCGTGAAACGGTGGCTGGCATTTCTGCCATTCTCCTGTCGGGTGCGAAGGCATCGGCCCGACCGGTACCTGCGGATCTTGTGCTCTCCGGATGGCACAGTGTTCGCGATCTGCCCTACCGTCGGGTTTCTGACAATTTGTCGCGGATAGTTCTGTCGGGGCGTGAGGCCATTCTGGCGAGGGATGTGGCGGACGACCGGCAATTGTCAGTGTTTGACAGTCTGGGCGAAATGAAAGCGGTCAGCGTGATCTGTGCGCCGATACAGACAGAAGAACGTGTATTCGGACTCATTCACCTGTACTCCAGTAATCCCGACAATCCACTGGATCGAAATGATCTGGAATTTACATTGGCCGTCGCCGGTCAGTTGGCACTGGCGCTACATCATCTGCAGCAGCGGGACTCGCTGCAGACGGGGCTCGCCAAAGCTCGATCGGCGAATGAAGTGCTGCGATCGCAGCTGTCGCAGGAGCGATTGCTCGTGGGTGAAACTTCGCAGATGAGAGATCTGCGGGAGAAGCTGGACCTGATTGCCGAGACGGATGCTAACGTACTGATTCGCGGTGAAAGTGGTTGCGGTAAGGAATTGATCGCACGCAGTATTCATGAGCGAAGTCCACGACGTGACGGACCCTTTGTCTGCATTAACTGTGCAGCACTGAACGAAAGTCTGCTGGAAAGTGAATTGTTCGGACATGAGAAGGGGGCCTTTACAGGTGCGATTGATCGGAAGCCTGGCCGATTTGAGCAGGCGGACGGCGGGACTCTGTTTCTGGACGAAGTTGGAGAGATGAGCGCCTCGATTCAGGCAAAGTTCCTGCGGGTGCTGGAGGGATATGCGTTCGAACGGATTGGCGGCCGCAAACCAATTCAGGTGAATGTGCGGATCGTTGCAGCGACCAATCGGGATCTGGAGGAAGCGGTTGAAGACGGAGACTTCCGTAAGGACCTTTACTTCCGGCTGCAGGTCGCGGAAATCACCGCGCCGCCGCTGCGCGACCGCCAGGACGATATTGAATTGCTGGCAAAGGCATTTCTGCACCGTTTTGTGCAGAAGACCGGTCGAGTCATTACAGGCTTTACCGACGAGGCCATCCAGAAATTGCGGGAATATCACTGGCCCGGGAACGTGCGTGAACTGCAGAACACGATCGAACGGACGGTGATTCTGTGTCGCAATGAAGTTGTGCGGGGCACGGATATTCAGTTATCCGGATTGTCGCAACGCGGGGCCCCTCCGGTTGTGTCAAAAGAAACTACGGGCGAGTATCGAGAATTATCGCTTGCCGATATTGAGCAGGATCACATACTGAAAACGCTGGAGCATACAGGATGGAACAAATCCCGCTCGGCGCAGATTCTGGGAATTGAACGGTCCACGCTGGACCGAAAGCTGAAGCGTTTTCATGTCCCGCGCCCGCTGACCGACTGAGACCAGCCGCTCTCCGGAGGCACCTGAAAAAACAGTATTCCGAAGGTGAATGCCGGCGATTTTTATTGACGGCGACCGCGGCTGGTTCCTAAGTCTTTTAGTGGTAAAAGAGACCATCGAGTTCCGAGCGGCCGCGGCTGGACAGGTTTCATGTCCATGTTTGCGGTCGCCCCTGAGTGTCAGTTCGCTGCGGAGTCCTGATCCCGGAGTCTTGTTCGCAGGGTTGCTCGATCCATACCCAGTACCCGCGCTGCCGCCGTTCTGTTCTGACCGGTCAACTTCAGCACGGCTGGAATCAAAGTGGCCTCCAGAATTCTCAGTGCGTTATCGTACAACTCTCCGGAACCCGACTGCATTTGTTCCGCGACCCACGCTTCAATGGCCTCAGTAAAATCGAGTGCAGCAACAGTCCGCGATTTTTCTGAAAAATCGCGTTGTGGCAGGTGTTCCGGCTGCAGAATCTGACCACGGCACATGACGACCGCGTGCTCCACGGCATTGCGTAGTTCCCTGACATTACCTGACCAGTTCTGCTCACACAATGCGGCCGTGAATTCAGCACTGATGGTGCGGGGCCTGAGAGATTCGGGAAGTTGTCGAAGAAAGTGGTCGAACAGAATCGGAATATCGCCAACACGTTCTCGCAGGGGGGGCATGCAGACTGTGAAGGCACTCAGTCGATGGTAAAGGTCCTCGCGAAAGGTACCGGCGGCAATCATTTCCCGAAGATTTCTGTGGGTCGCGGCAACGAATCGCGCGGATGTCGCCTGTTCTCGCCCACTGCCCACCGGAGTGAAGCGTCTGGTTTCCAGCACTCGCAGTAATTTCACCTGAACGGTCAACGGCGTATCAGCAATCTCATCAAGGAACAAAGTGCCGTTTTCAGCGAGCTCAAACAAGCCTCGACGGTTGTCTTCGGCGCCGGTAAATGCCCCTCGAACATGTCCGAACAATTCGCTTTCGATCAGCGAAGGATTCAGTGAGGCCGGGCAAATGGGAACGAATGGTCCGGAGGCGACGGTGCTGTGACAGTGAATTGCTCGTGCTGCCAACTCTTTTCCCGTTCCGGTTTCCCCCAGGAGCAGCACAGGAAACGGAGTTGGAGCGACGATTGCTATTCGGCGATAGATCGACTGCATTTCCGGACTACTGCCGACAAGACCGGATTCTGCCAGCATGCCGGACTCGGACGTCCGCCCGGTGCGGGGGGCCAGTGCCCGACTAACGACCGAGACAAAGTTACTCAGATCAAAAGGCTTGATCAGGTATTCGAAGGCCCCACCAGAAAACGCTTTTGCGGCTGTGGGTAAATCGCCAAACGCGGTGATGACGATGACAGGAACACCTTCAAATCGATCTCGAAACTCCTGCAGCGCCGTCAATCCATCCGCTCCAGGGAGACGGACGTCGACAACAATAAGATCCGGGTGGAACTGCGCGAGTCTCTCCCGCGCCTGCTCGAGCGAACCCGCTGTTCGGACCAGGTGCCCGCCTTCCGAAAGTGTCTCAGACAGGCTCCAGCACAGAGCTGGCTCGTCGTCAATAATCAGAATTCTGCTCATCAGACTGTTGCACGTGTAGGTTTCAGCGGAAGACTCAATTCCATGATGGTCCAGTTGTCGCAACGGCGCCAGTTCACGACACCCCCGTGGTCCTGCACGATGGCGTTCACAATGGCAAGTCCCAGGCCGACACCTTCCGGCTTGGTGGTGACAAAGGACTCAAGCAACCGATCGGCAATCTCCCGGGATGGCCCCGGCCCATTGTCTGAGACTTCGACCTGTACGTGGCTGGCGGTACGAAGCAGTTGCACTCGGATTTGTCCCTGATGTCCGGCCGCCTCCACGGCATTCTGCAGCAGATTCACGATGGCAGCTCTTAACCCATCACGGATTCCGACCACTTCCGGTTGATCATCCAGACGCGGTACCTCCAGTTGCACATCATGATGTTCCATGGCAGGAGACACAAGCTCGATGCATTCCTGCACAAGGGGTGCGATTGAAAATGCCGTACGGATTCCCTCAGTTCGACGCCCCAGTGACAGCAGTCCCCGAACTTCCGATTCAAGGCGATTGAGTTGCTGCTCCATGATTTTCAGCGAACGGTCCGCGGATTGTCCGCAGCGATTCCGGTGCACCTGCAATGCCAGAGAAATTCCGGCGAGACCATTTCGGAACTGATGCGCAAACCCGGCTGCAAGCTGAGCAATCCACTGTTCTTTCTGAGCCTGAAGCACTTTGTCCTGCAGCGATCCCAACTGGTCACCGAGCAGGGTGACGTCCTGAATCAGTGCAGCCAGTTCATCGCCGCCGGACACCGGATTTCGCACGATCCCGCTCTCGGGCGGCAGGCTGCCCGCTGCAATCTTCGAAACACGACGCTGAATCTGCCTCAGACGGTTACTCCAGTTTCCGGTCAGTGCCACCAACCATGGCACCACAGCCACCAATGCCGCAGCTCCGATGACCAGCGGTGGCCATGCGGCATTCCACCAGGCGTCATTCAGAGCACGCTGGGAATTCAGTGTTACGATGCGATACTGAGGACTCCATCTGGAAACGGCACTCGTCACCCGAAACTCGTCCGGGCCATTTTGAAATTCGAGGACAACACTCGATTCATGGACTGCGTTTTCTGATTTCTCAAGAAACGCCTGCAATCCATCGGGAATCGTATCGAACGAGGAATCCACGATACGAGAAGCCCCTGGAGCCCAGACAAGAATGTGCAGCCCAGTCAGTCCTGCCATTTGCCGCAAGACGTTTCCAGACAGGGGAAACGCAGACGTTTCCAGCACCTGTGTCACATCCGTCTGGTGCCTGCGGAGTGCCATCAGGCTGCGCGACGACTGCAGCCATGCAGACAGTCCGGAAATCAGAACAGTGACGATCATAAATCCGGCCAGCAACGGCAGAATCAATTGCCTTCTAATCGAATTGCCCTGAGCCATGCCGGAACCTGAGTGAGTGAAACCGGGCTCAACGTGGTGGAAGCGGGAACTTCATTGAGCCCGAAACCGGCCGAGTCAAGCAGTGCGTTCG
>CAIQIE010000110.1 GCA_903871805.1 uncultured Planctomycetaceae bacterium
GCCCGGAGGGCAGTCCCACGGAGCTGGGTTGGTTGCGAGTCTCAGGACAGCGACTGGAACCCGGCATGTTTGTGGCGCGCGTGATTGGCCGATCGATGGAACCTCGCATCCCGGACGGGGCGTGGTGTCTCTTCCGCCCCTGCCCGGCGGGCAGTCGCCAGGGACGATTGTTGTTGGTGCAGGTGAACACGCATCTGGACCCGGAAGACGGCGGCCGCTACACGGTGAAGCAGTACTATTCCAGGAAAAACCAGCAATCGGGCGACTGGTCCCACGACGTAATCGAACTCCGCCCCCTCAATCCCGAGTATGGAAGCATCACCATCACCCCCGCCGACGCCCCCGACCTGCGCATCATTGGAGAATTCGTCACGGTGGTTGATCCGACCCGCCAGACTTGAGCTACCCGTCCTCCGCCTCGCAGGGGAGACCGGTCAGCATTGAACGATCGCCTCGCAGACAAAAACTCGCCAGACCAGTCAATGACTGCCACGGTTCACTCGAACTTTGAGGTGGCGATAACTGTTCGATTCAGCAACGGTTGTAACCCAAGCTCTGGCCGTTTTTCGCGTCACGGGGCAAAGGTCTGCAGCCACGCGGGTAATCGATTCGAAGAAGTGCCGAGTGCTCAGCGCTGACAGACGCTGCTTCTAAACCAAGCCTTCTGCTACTCCGCCGAATATCGCTTTACCAGCATTCAACCCTTGCGATTTTCCGGAAGATAACAAATCCTGAAACATGCGATTCACTGGGCGATTAGCTGCAAAACGAAGTGCAAAAGACACCAGTTCCAGCGATTGTACACTGTCGATCCCACACTTTTTGCCGAAATGTTACCCACGCCGTGATCGCATGGTTTCCTCAATCTCCTGCACCGTGCCACACGACAGAAGCAGGTCGAGGTCACAACGGACTCGACGATTGTACATCCCCGGGCCAGTCTTTAGCGTCCGCTGGAGCGGGACAGAGGGATCAAGATGCCAAATGGTTGCCGGCTTCGTGGCCAAAAGTGGTCCATGTTTCTTTAACGGTGGCACGAAATCTCCCACCAGAACGTCGTGCTCAATCTGCTTGACCCGCCAAATTCGGTCTAACTTGCCCGCGGCTCGGAATGCCAGATACAATGGTCTCACATGAATTTCCGTATAGTCCCACCACAGTTTATACTGCTGATGGATGTCCCAGTGACTCAGACCATTCTCCCACAACGGTTCAGTGCTCGCCGCCAGTATCCAGGCTTCGGTTGAGAAACTCTTCATGGCGTACTCCTGCTGCAAAAAATCCGTGAGGTAACGGCACCAAATACGAGTCTCCGAATCGGTACTCTTGCTGATCGCTAAACGACGACACTCATCGAAAACCTGCTGCCACGTCACAAGGCTCAATAGTTCCCCCATCTCTGAGCTGGATTGGGCGTACTTGTCCGTAAATGTCAGATCGGCCGACTGTACCAACGCCACCAGCTTCTTCCTGGCGGCGCGGCTGTGTCTAAGCCGCCTCGCGTACTTTCGGCATTGCTCAAGCGATGGCACCGCAGGTCCGACTTTGGCCTCAATGACGACGTGCACATCGTCATCGAGGCGAATCTCAATATCGGTTAGACCACTACTGCTACCACGCCGCTCGTATCGTTGCAGTTCGATCTCCGCATCGAGGAATTCTCGGGTGGCAATCCCGGTGATACCGACCTGCTGCAGAAACCATCGAAGTAATACAGGACAACAGCGAAATGTCCACGCAAGTGCTGCGGACAAAGCATTCTCGTCCGTACCGATCAGGCCGAACGGTGAGCTGATAGGGCGTTGAGCAATGCTGATATTTGCCATTGAATCCACCAAATGACGACTGGGAATGAAAAGTGGTAGGCAGCACAGCGTCTCGTGAACGTGATTGGTCTGACATTGTATCAGGCCACGAGGTGGAAATCAGCCAAAAACACAGGGGTGTGAGAAATTCTGCTCTGAGAGGCCTCCGATTTAAAAGCACCTGACACACTGCAAATTACATCACCTTGCGGAATGCGACTCGGCAAGTCGAGGAGAGACAGCAGTTATTCTTCAAGGCTGTTCCACCAACGATGAATCGACCTCAAACCATCAGCTCCGGCAAGGATGGCCATCATGCTTATAGCAACGACACTCGCGAGCGGGTGCTGGCGAGTGATCTCGGATCGCAGATCTTCGAGTTCATCAAGACATGCGACCAGTTCTTCAAGAGTCGCCAACTCCCTCTGGCTTACCATAGCCAAACCTCGCCGTGGAATCTCAGTTGGCGAAGAGGATGTCATTGCAGATCAGGGGTCGATGCGCAACATTTTCAACTCGACTCATATTACCCTGAGTGCGCGACGGCTGTGACCCGAACCCCTGCCCCCCCCGTGGTCTTCTAGTAGAGGATTCACGGTTTTGCACACGCTTTGGTCTGAATCCGACGGCGATTGTTGCAAGTGGGAATCGACCGCCGAATCGGAGTCGATGTTGGTAATCGGGCGCGGACTGGTAATCAGTGGAGGACGATCGAGATGATTCCGAGCAACTTTGGGAGGCCCGCACGTTTTCAGGTGTCCTGAGCCCCGGACGCTTGCATCCGGCCTCCTCATTCGCAATATTGGCAATTCTCTGAGATCATTCCCGCTGCGATGTCTGAATTGTCCAAAGTGCACTCCCGGGTGACTCTTTTTTGCCGTGAAATTCAAGGATTTTTGCGGAATTTCGGCAAATTCGTCCAGGGGGTTGCTCGATTGAGAGCCGTTGACCGCTCAGCTCCACACGGCAGTTGGTAAGGACGCGCTGTCGATTTCTACTGGCGAGGGATTTTTAAGTCGCTCACCGGGCATTCTGGATGACGTCTCTTGGCGGCACAGAGCGATGGAGCTTCGGAATTCGAAATGGGAGCTGTGGTAGCAGTATCCTCAACAGAATTACTCAACCATGAGCCGTGAGATCTATCTCGACAACAATGCGACGACTCAGCCCACTGCGGAGGTGATGGCGGCAGTTGCAAACGCAATGTCAAGTTCGTTCGGAAATCCGTCGAGTAGCCATCGATCCGGGGCACGAGCGAGACATGTATTGAGGACATCTCGCGAAGCAGTCGCAGAATTGATTGGTGCTTCGCCCGATGCATTGTTCTTCACGTCAGGGGCCACAGAAGCAAACAACTGGGTGCTGCAGCGGCTCTGCATGCAGCCCGGGGCAAGACTGATCACAACAGAAATTGAGCATTCTTCGATCAAGTCGAGCTCTGAGATGCTCGAAAACGTGGGGGCGGCTGTTTTTCGCCTTCCAACAGACAAGTCGGGGCATATAGACCTTCAGCAACTTGCCGATTTGCTCAAAGCACCGGTAACTCTCGTGTCCGCACAATGGGTGAATAACGAAACAGGCGTAATTCAACCGGTTGAAGAAATCGCCCGGCTTTGTCGTGATCGCGGAGTGCTGTTTCACACGGATGCATCTCAGGCGGTTGGGAAGTTAGTCGTTGATGCCGAGAAGCTGGGGTGTGATTTTTTGTCCTTTAGTGCTCACAAGTTTCACGGGCCGCAGGGTGTCGGTGGGCTGTTCGTGAGGCAAGGAGTTCAGCTTCCGCCGTTCGTTTTCGGAGGCGGGCAGGAATTCGGATGGCGACCAGGTACTGAGAACTTGCCCGGGATTGCGGGTGCCGGTGCAGCAGCAGCGACTCGACGCAATAGCCTCACACAAACGGTGTGTGAATTAGCTCAGCTTAGAGACGCGTTTGAGCAATGCCTGTTGCGACAAATTCCAGATGTTTACGTGAATGGTGAACGGGCGAACAGGATTTGCAACACCACGAATCTGCGATTTGAAGGAGTTGATGGTGAGGCCTTGGTTGCAAGGCTGGATCAGCGCGGAATTCGATGTTCTCAAAGTTCGGCATGTATGAACCGCCGTCCAGAGCCATCCTACGTGCTTCGAGCCATGGGGCTGTCGGAATCGGAAGCCTATGCCAGCGTTCGTTTCAGCTTTTCAGTGCTGAATTCGCATGAAGAAGCTGAAGTCGTTGTCGAAATCCTTGCAGAAGAGGTGGCAAAACTGCGAAGATTCAGCATGAATTTTTGCTGACAGTAGTGAACTGTGTTCAAGCCGGGAGACTAGGAAACGTGCGATTTGGGGGGCATGAAACCTTTGCAATTCGAGAAGGATGGCTTCACAAGGGCCTGCGGCTTCTCAAGTACAATCCTGAACTCTTCACCCACGATGACGTCGCGGATCATCTTGGTGTGGGGCGGAATATGGGGAAAGCAATTCGGCACTGGCTACTTGCCACACAGCTGGCCGAACCGGCCCCTGAATCAATCAGCGGCAAGAGAGCATTGCTGCAAATGACTGACTTTGGCAGCGCTGTCTGGAAGCTGGACCCGTATTTTCTTTCCGAGGGTACCTGGTGGATTCTGCACATCAATTTGGTGAACAATCCCGCGTTTGCGGCGTCCTGGGCGTGGTTCTTCAATAGTTTCGGCCATGATCGATTCGATCGTGCCGTGTGTGTTGAAAGCCTGAAACGCCAAATCGAAATGACGACCAAAAAGCCGCCAAGTGCGAGTACCCTGGACCGTGACCTCGGTTGTCTGCTTGGAAGCTACGCGCGGACGATTCCAAGCACGCACGACGACCCGGAAGATGGAGCAGACTGTCCGTTTCGAGATCTTGGATTGTTGAGCTTTTTCAAGACATCTGGGTACTATCAGATCCACCATGAAGTAAAGCAAATCCCGCCGGAGGTTCTTGGATACGCGATTTCCAAGTGCTTCGAGCATACATCCGGGGGAGCCAAGGCGTCCGACATCTCGATTACTGACGCGGCGCGCAAGCCAGGTGGTCCAGGTCGCTGTTTCGCTTTAACGCCGGAAGCGTTGTTTGAGGTGGCTTCGCGAGCTGAAAGCTCGTTGGACAATGGAGCAATTCAAATCTCCGGTATGGCTGGCACCAGAGTGATTCGAGTCAAGCAGCAGAGCCCCCTTGATTGGATGATTGCGCATTATGAAAGCATTGAGGAGGGGCAGCCCAGTGTCGCCTAAAAATCAACACCGATCTCGGAAACAGGGGGCATCTGTAATTCACGCAGAGTCGTTTCTCAAGTCGATCAATCTTGTTTTCGATGCTTCTCAGCCATCACGAATTGAGCATTTTCGACCAACGACGAAATGTGTCTCGCTTATTCGAGCCATGACTGCGCAGGATGATGATCGCGCGTTTCTGATTGTTGCACCGTATGGAACGGGAAAATCTCTGACAGCAGTCTACACGCTGCAGATGATTGAGAACCCACCGGACGCCAGCGACATCCTGAAAGACATTGCCGGTCGCCTGAAATTGGTCAGCAAAGAGCTTGGTGGGTTCGCTGAGAACAGAGCGAGGCATACTGAGCGTCGAGGCGTTGTGATCGCACTGCATGGTACAAGCGAATGCCTTGCCGCCTCAATACGCGATGCGGCCGCAGAATCTATCAATCGTTTATCTGATGGACGCCAGTCCAGATTTCTTCAGTCGATGCCTGCCAAAACCGGACAGGATACGATCGCCATTCTCAAGGCTCTTAAAGAAAAATCTGCGGAGAAAGGTTACGACCGCATCGTCATTATCTGGGACGAGTTCGGTCGACACCTTGAATCCCTGGTTGCCGATGGTCGTGGCGAAGCGCTGCTGGAATTGCAGCTCCTCGCTGAATTTGTCGCACGCTCGTCTGACATACCGATTACGCTTGGGCTTATTCTGCATCAAGGGCTCCTTCACTACGCCTCTAACGCGCCTCAGGGTGTGCGGTCAGACTGGAAAAAGATCGAAGGACGCTTCCGCACCATCCAGTATGTGGATGACAGCAAAGAGATTTACCGCCTGGTTGGCGAAGTGATGGCTGATCGTCGCGGGGAAAAAGATCCCGACATCAGCAAACGAAAAGCGAATGATCTGGCAAAGTGCGCGCAGGAGATTGGACTGTTCAAGGACTTTGCGTTGGGCGAGTTGAGTGAGCTGCTTTACAACGCGTTTCCGCTTGAACCTGCCACATTGTATTTGTTGCCACGCGTCTCGGCCCGAGTTGCTCAGAACGAGCGAACCTTGTTCAGTTTTCTGTATCATGAAGGCTTAGCCTACAGCATCAGTCCTCAGCATCTGTACGACTATTTTTCGCCTGCAATGCGAGCCGATACGGCTGTTGGTGGTACGCATCGGCAATGGCTTGAAACGGAAAGTGCTCTGTCCAAAGTCCCTGATGACGCGGCACAGATGTGTGTACTGAAAACAGCGTGCCTGCTGGGATTGGGAACGAGCGGGGAGCGATCTCGTACTGGTCGTGCCTTGCTTGAGTTCTCCGCGATGGGTTATGACAAGGCTGCGCAATGGTCAGATGCCATAGAGTCCCTTGTCGATCGTAAGCTACTGCTGCATCGGCGCCACAATGACGACGTGAGTATCTGGCATGGCACGGATATGGATCTTCGTGGAAAGCTGGAGGATGAAAAACGCGCCATCACGCCCGGATTCGATCTGTTGCAGTTTCTTAATCGCGAAGCCCCACCGCCAGCCTGGAAGCCGGTGGAGTACAACGATGTCAAGTGCATTCGGCGATACTTGCTGGGCGAATATCAGACGGTAACGCAGTTCGATTCATTTGTTAACTTTCAGATGCTGATTGAACAATTACCTCCGGACAGTGATGGAAAGGTGATCTACCTGATCGCCGATAGCCACGCGCAGCTTGAGTCTGCGCTGGTCGTTGCGAAAGAACATTTGAATGACCCCCGGATGGTGGTGGCATTGCCGTCCGAGCCGCTTCCGTTACAGGATGCGGCGATTGAGGTTGCTGCACTTCAACGAATGCAATTGAATGTGGATTTGGTCGAGTCAGATCCGCTAGCACTTCCTGAACTGCAGCAAATGACAGACGACGCACGCAATCATCTGCAGAAGCTGGTTGATCGATTGTTGCGTCCGGGGCGAACTGGCCCGCGTTGGTTCTACCTAGGAACCGAGTTGACGATTTCGTCGCCTCGAGTCCTCCGCTCGAGGTTGTCTGCGATCATGGAGGACGTTTTCAGCAGCACGCCCATCATCAACAACGAAATGATCGTTCGAAAAAAGCCCACACCAACGCTGATTAACTCTAGGAAAAAGCTGCTTCTGGGTTTGCTGGAACGGCATGGTCAGGAAGATTTTGGGATACAGGGGCACTTTCCTGACAAATCCATGTTTCGCACAGTGTTACTGCAAACAGGCCTCTATCGCCAGAAATCACCATCTGAGCCGTGGGAGTACGCAGCCCCTTCTGCAATCAAGGGGAATCCCGGCTTAAAGACGGTGTGGGCCCTGATACAGAAGTTCATGACGGAAGCCGATGAAAAACCGAAGGCGATTTCACAACTCATAGAAAAGCTTCAGCAACCGCCGATTGGGCTTCGTACCGGTTTAATTCCAATCCTCTTTGCCGCCGGACTGAAAGCTTTCGCCAATGCAGTCTCGATAACCAGACATGGCGAGTATCTGAACGATCTGCTGCCAACCGACATTGAAGACCTGTGTCGAAATCCGAGAGATTACCAATTGACTGTGCTTGAGCTTGATGACAATCGCGAGCGATTCCTGCGAAGTTTCCACCAGCACTTCAGCGCGGTGACGACGTACGAGGTACCCCATAACGATCTGATAAGACAGTGCTTCGACGCAATTCAGGGCTGGAAATCACAGATCCCACCCGCAGCACTGACCACGCGTCGTTTGTCGCCAATGGCTATCAAATTCAGGGATGGTATCACGCGAATCACCGATCCGGTACGACTTCTCATGAATTACATTCCGGAAGCCTGTGAGTGCGATGTGGCTCAAAACAACAAACTGATGGCGCGCATCAAGAAATGTGCCGATGAGCTGGAATCAATTGCCGGCGTTTATGGCGATCAGGCGTCCGCGGCCATACGCAATGCCATTGGGCTTGGGCGAGCGACTGACAATGAGCGTGTGATGGATGTCTGCAGGCGTTGGGCGGCGTGTTTCTCCGACGGCTTCATCGAAAAGCTCACCGACGGGGTGGCAAAGGCGCTCCTGTCTCGAATGCGAATGACTTATGAGAAAGATGCTGGGCTTCTCGATTCGTTGGGAAGTCTGCTGGTTGGGAAAACCGTTGGACGATGGGACGATAGTACGGTTGCGACTTTTGATCGGGAATTCCATAATGTGGTGCGAAGGGTTGAGGATACCAGCCTTTCGGGGAAGGAAAAAGGTGACACGGGTGGGATTTCGGACCTCATACATGGTAGAATGGTAGAGCTTTTTGATCGCCTCGTTGGCTTGGTGGGTAAGCCTGAGGCTCAGGCAATCATTGATTCAATTACGATTGGACACGGCAAAGGTTCTTTGTGGCACAAATCAGCGAAGTAGTTGCGAAAATCGAAAACGACTCGCGTCGTCACATCATCAGCATCTCGGGTGGTAAGGATTCCGCAGCGCTTGCGGTCTACATTTGGAAAAAATACCCGCAGATCCATTCAAGGGCAGAATATGTCTTTTGCGACACCATGGTAGAGCTACCGGAGACGGATCAGTACATCGAGCGTTTGGAGGCATTGCTTGGGGTTAAAGTGCACCGAGTCAACGCGTTCGCAATACTCGGCGTGAGTCCCAAACCCGATAGGAAACCATTTGATATCTACCTCCGAGAACTCTACGGGGGCTACCTTCCCAGCCCACGCAGCCGCTGGTGTACTCGCAAATTGAAAATTGAACCGTTTGAGAAGTATGTCGGGGACACCGAGGCGTATAGCTACATTGGAATCCGTGCCGACGAAGATCGTGACGGGTATCAGGCAAAGAAGCCTCCGAGATTTTCGGACAAACAAAACATCATCCCAATCTATCCGTTCCGCGACGACAGCCTCGGGATTGCAGACATCAAGCAGATCCTCGAAGAATCGGGGCTTGGTCTTCCCGACTACTATAAGTGGCGGTCTCGCTCGGGGTGTTATTTCTGCTTCTACCAGCAGATCGGAGAATGGCAACGACTCAAGGAAAACCACCCAGAGCTTTTCGAACTAGCGAAAAACTATGAGAACGAGTCGAAAGGTTTTCTGTGGAATGAAGGGCGAACACTAGAGGATGTGGCTGCCCTTCCGAAGCAGCCACTGCCGATCTTAGACGAAACGCAAGGTTGCGCGATCTGTCATCTGTGAGGCTACAAGCCAATGTATTATCGATGGCGTGAAATAGGCAACGTGCCCACAGCGGCTGGTATATATGCCTGGTACATGTCGCCTGAAATCACTAATTCAGACATAGACTCGACAATTGCATTAATCGAACAGTGCCGCTCCGAGGGGCGTGACTCTGAAGCACTCGATTCAGCTCGCCAACTCCTCGATAAAGCACTCTTCCGCTACATGAAAGAAGACCCGTATACCGCGAGGCTCAGTGGGCCTTTGAAACCGACATTCGTGGGCGAGTTGACTCACGAGTCTGCGATAAGTGACGGATTGCTTCGACGTGTGGTAGCAAATCCGGCTAGACTACGAATGATCAAACGAATCGTCGAAGGCTCTGCTCCGGACTTCTCAAGTCCCTTGTATATTGGCGCCGCGAGCAACCTTCGAACACGGCTATTGCGACATAAAAATCTGATCGAGGCCGCTGACGAGCCAAGTTGTCTAGTATTTGAAGACGCCGAAAACGATGCTGATGAGCACCAATTCTGTCGAGACAAGACCTTTGCAGAACGCATACGAATACGCAGGATTCCGCCATCCCGACTATTCGTCGTCACTCAAGCCGTCGATGGGGATATCGCAACTCACATTGATATCGAGAATATATTAAATCGACTACACTTTCCGCTACTAGGAAGGAACTAGCAATGGGCCTAAAGATTACTCGAGAATCCAGCCTGAATCTCACTCTGAAAGGTTCTGTGGGGTCTTTTCGTGTCGGTGCAGGTATTGACAGCCAGCAGTCACTTGAGGTGAAGTACTTTCTATCGCACGTCGGGTTGAACTTCGAGACGGCCAGCAACACGGGGCTACTCAGCGAATTGGCACCTGTACGTGAGATCTTTGACTTCAACTCTTTGGAGTTTGATGAGATCATGCAGCGAGACATAGATGACTCGCGTGTCTCGGCGGAGTTGATACCCTATCTACTAGACGAAGCGTCGAGAGACCTCGTCAAACTCTTTCCGCCAATCATTGTGATGTTACTCCCAACTCACGCAGATCGAAATCATCCCGCACCGTTGTATCCTGCGTGTTTCGCGGGTGTTGTGAAAAAGGAGACTCCGACCGGCGATCATGGCCTTCATGTCACGCGCGCGGGCGAAGTTGGACACGAGGTTTTTCAGTTCGAGCAACCAATATCCGATGGCCAGATACTATCTCACGATCTCGCTCGTTTTAAGATCAACACTTATCGCTCCCGGCTTGTCATCGTCGATGGTCAGCATCGTGCTATGGCATTACTCGCAATATATCGAAACCTTCTGGATCAGTGGTCGGACGAAAAGCGAGCACCCTACAAAGAGTATTATTCGCAGTGGACGCCCAACTATATAAGGCGATTCAATCTGAAAGAAATTGAGTTGCCTGTCATGTTCTGCACAGTACCTGCGCTCGCTGATGGGTATTCTGGAGATTTTGATCTGCGTAAAGCTGCGAGAGCGATCTTTCTCACCCTGAATAAGACGGCTAGAGCGGTCTCCACGTCACGAAATATACTGCTTGACGACAATGATTTGATCTCAGTCTTCTTGCGAAGAAGCCTGTCAGCGGTGAAAAACAGAGACGCTAGATCTGCTTCCTCGTTTCGCATTTGGAATGTTGAGTTAGATCAGTTCAGAGATAAGCTGCGAGTCCAGAGCCCAATGGCTTTAACGGGTGTTAGCCATCTCTACTACATCATTGAGCACTTGATGATGGACAATGGGAATGTGACGGGGGCGTCTGCAAGGGCAGGGAGCTTTCAGGCACGAACCAAGCTTCATAATTGCTTGGACCGCCTAGACGGCCGAAATATCCTCGGCTCCGAAGTGGCGGATTCAATTCGACGAGATCATTTTACCGTCGACGCGAGTGGCAAGCTTGGAGCCGAATTCGATGCTAGGTATGGGCGTTATCTTATCGAGGCGTTTGAAAATTTTTCTCCCTTTGCGGCGCACAACAGGGCAGCCATAAATTTGGAGAAGAGAATCGAGAACTATCAAGATCGGCAACTGCGTCCGATTTTGTTTGAGGGCCAGGGTATTAGCAGGGTGTTTGAAGCTCATCGAGATGGATTGAGGAAGAAGCTTTCTAGACTGCCAGACGAAGGTGGGTTCAAGACCGACGTGCCCCAAATTGAGGCAATTGCTGATCGGCTCGATGCTACAAATGCCCGTTTGGATTCAGCTATCCGAGAGTTTCGAATTGATAGAGCAGAAATGTGGCTCCATAGCATTTCCGACAAGGGTACTATTCGGAATACTGACAAGAGGCCCCATGAGTGCCTGGTGAGGTGGTTTGATGGTGTGTTTCAGGATGTGTTCACGACCGTCGCATTTGAGGCTGCTCTAGTTTGTGGGTTCTTTCACCAAGTTGAGAGGGCGATTCAACCAGAGGAAAGAACGGCGGACGTCGACAGATTCTTTGCCGATTACATGAGTCAGATAAATGGATTTTTCAATCCAACCACTGTTTCAGGTCTGAAGAGAGTGATACGGCTCTTCAATGGAGAGCCGGGTGGTGAAACGTTTGCGGAAACGCGAATTCACCCGAGTAACCAGACCTTTCGTAGCGTAATATACCGTGGTGAAATGCAGCCAGATCAGTGGCCCAAATATCGTTATCTGTTGATGGAGATTTGGAAGCCGTCTGACAAACAGCTTGCTGGTATCGTCGATTCGGATCGAGCACAGTGTAGGTCGCAGCTGTTTGCTTCACTGCACCAGCATAATAAGAATGATTTTTGTCGCGAGAATTCAAAGCCCGAGGATGCACTCCAGAAGCACGAGCTCGAAGCGATTTTCACTCGTTCGTTTGACGCCTACAATGGAATGTTAAAGAATCTCGGGGCCGAGCCGCTCACAAAAGAGTTTGCGGTCGGGTCTATTGAGGTCGGAGCGGCTTTCGGCCAAGATATCGATCCCGACCTGCTGGAGCCAGGCAATTGAGATTGCTTCAGCCGTAATCGCCACTGAATATTTGTTCAGGCTCACATTCGCGAGGTATCGAGTGGTATCGATTTGGCAAGCACTTCAGAGATTGGGTGTCACGGCGCTAACGTCGATTCTTGACCCCGAGATATCTTATCTTCTCCGCCTTCTTGGTGGGACAACAACTACCGCCAGCTTGGCTTCTTTACTCGTCGATCAAATCGGAGCGACCGAGTTACTGCTTGTGAAGCAGTATCGGGATTTGGTTTTGGAGGCTTTGCCAAAAGACGATGCCGAACGTCTCGTCCGCCTTCTTGGCTTGCGCGACGATGGATCCCCTTGGGCTGCGCTTACGTCCCGTCAATTCAGGCGAGGTTCGCGTGAGTCTGAGGTGCTGTTCTCGTTTTTTGCGTTATCGCCGGGTGGCAATACCTTCGAAGAATTTAGGCAGACACAAGTCAGTGTGCGGCCCGCGTATCCCCTCTTCCAGCATCAGATTCAGGCGGCAAGGGGCGTGTCGGAGCTGCTGAAAGATGGGAGCCGGCCGCGAGTTTTGTTGCATATGCCGACCGGAGCTGGCAAGACTCGGACCGCGATGAACGTGATTGCCGAGAAGCTTCGGTCTGAGTTAAGTCCACGGAGCGTCGTCTTGTGGCTGGCTCACAATGAAGAGTTGTGTGAGCAAGGAGTGGAGGAGTTTATTGCAGCATGGTCGTCTCTTGGGAATCGTGAGGTGCCGCTAATTAGGTTTTTTGGCGATGCGGGGAGGGATGTGGTTCTCTCAAATATCGGGGAAGGTTTTGTTGTAGCAGGATTGCAGCTCTTGTACGCGAGGAGCAAAACGGAACAGGGGCAGTTTCTGTCGTTCGCCAACCGGGTTCGATTGATCGTGATGGACGAAGCTCACATGGCCTTGGCGCCTTCCTACCAACATTTGCTCAAGATGTTAGCCGCAGACCCAACGACCGCTGTTCTCGGGCTGTCCGCAACGCCGGGCCGTAGCACACTCAATGCACTCGAAGATGTTGCGTTGGCATCGTTTTTTAATCGTAATAAAGTTACGTTACTAGTGCCCGGGTACGCTAATCCTGTAGAGTTTTTACAAAAGGAGGGGTACCTCGCTCGAATCGAGTTTGAGAGAATTCCGTATGCGCCGAACGTCGAGTTCACATTAACGGCTGAGGATGCGTCAGCGCTTCGAGAGGGGTTCGATCTTCCGAATGACCTAATACGGCGACTTGGGGCGGACGTGCAACGCAATTTCCTTATCCTGCAGCGTATTATAAACGAGGCGGAATCAGGGGCGAAGATAATCGTTTTCGGTTGCTCGGTTGAGCATGCTAAACTATTGTCGGGCTTGCTTGTCTCGCAGGGGTTAAAGGCCGCCGTGGTCACCTCAGAGACACGGCCAGATCGGCGGCGTCAAATCATCAGGGAATATCGTGATACGGACGAGATTCAGATTTTGACTAACTATGGAGTACTTACCACTGGGTTTGACGCGCCGCGCACAGGAATCGCCGTGATCACGAGGCCGACGAAATCTGTGGTTTTGTATAGCCAGATGGTTGGGCGTGCGGCAAGGGGGGTGCGCGCCGGGGGGAATAAGGTTTGCAAGATAATCACTGTTGTAGATGCAATTCCGGGCTTTCGTGGCATGGCTGAGGCTTTTACTTACTGGGATGATGTTTGGGAGTGAGTCAGAATGATTATGCAACATGAAATTCTTCCGCCTAATCTGGCGATCAGCTCAATGCGTAGTTCAGGATACCGCGATTCGGCGTACGCACTAGCTGAGCTTATCGATAATAGTATACAAGCTGGCTTGGACGTCAATGAGTGTACCAACGTGGAGGTCCTCTGTATTGACAAAGTTGAGCTCGTCGGTGACCGCAAACGTCAAAGAATGGATCAGGTAGCCATCTACGACAACGCTTGTGGTATGAGTGCTGATGTGCTCCGAGTTGCATTGCAGTTTGGTAATGGAAGTCATAAGACTGCAGACAAACAGAATGGGATCGGCAAGTTTGGAATGGGCCTGCCGAATGCATCTATCTCACAGTGTTGTCGCGTTGATGTGTGGTCGTGGCAAGATGGAGATTGCTTTTATACGTACCTCGATGTTGACGATATCAGCCGTGGCGAGCTTCGGGAGGTCCCGGAGCCGAAATTGAGTGCTATACCCGAGTTCTGGAAGAAGCTCATCCGAGATCGAATCGGGTCACATGGCACGCTAGTGGTGTGGTCTCGGCTGGATAGGATTCGATGGAAGACCAGCAGTGCGTTCCTGCGGAATACGGAGTTTCTTGTTGGGCGAATTTACAGGTACTTCCTGAGTAGTAAGACTGCTCGCGTCCGTCTCGCGGCATTTGAAGATACCCGGGGAAACGTCATTCAAAAGGCTGATTCAGACGCGCTCGCCAATGACCCGCTTTACTTGATGTCCGGAACTCTTGACCCCAAGCCGTATAATAAAGAAGCTGCGTTTGATCTTTTTACCCAATATCACACACGCATTAGTATTCAAGGGCAAGAGCATCTCGTGAAGCTTACATTTTCTGTGGTAAAGAAGAAAGCGAGGCACGAGGGAGGTGGAAGCGCTATTGGGAAGAACGCTCAGAGAAATCAAGGTGTTTCTGTCGTTCGTGCTGGAAGGGAGCTGGAGCTTAATAAGAGCTTTGACAATAGTTATGATCCCCGAGAGCGTTGGTGGGGTGTTGAGGTTAGTTTCGAGCCGGCCTTGGACGATGTGTTTGGTGTAACTAATAACAAGCAGGCTGCCACTGCATTTAAGCTGATGGACCTAGATGAGGATGCGCGAACAGAGGGGATGTCGCCTCAGGAATTTCGAGAGGAGTTGGAGGCTGCTCAGGATCCGCGGTTGGCCATGTATGAGATCTCCAAGGAGATTAATAACCAATTACGAACTATACGTGATCAGATCAAGAGTCAAGGCGAAGGAAAGCGAACAAGGTCCGAAGTTACACCGCCATCGGGCTCTGCTGAAGATATTGCCACTAAAGCTACAGAACGACGAAGGGAAGAGCTAGGAGCTCAGGGCTCAAGCGATAAGGATGAAAAGCTGCCGCTTGAGGAGAAGCATCGTGTGCTGACGGAAGAGTTTATGGATGAGGGTGTAGCCGAGGAAGAGGCACGCGAAATTGCCGTCGAATGGGCAAAGAGTGATACGAAGTTCGTGTTCAAGGATGGTGATGTTCCCGGGCCTGCCTTTTTCGATATCCGCTCGCGTGCCGGAAAGATCTTCGTCATCGTCAATAACCTGCACCCGGCGAAGGATGGGCTTTTCGAATTACTGAAGGATGGAGACGGTGTGAATGATACCCCTGCCTTGAGTTCCCTGAAGCTTCTGCTCGAGGCGTGGGCTCGACTGGAAGACGAGGCAAATCCGAGGCGTCGGCAAATGCTTGAGGAAATTCGCGTTGACTGGGGCAGAATTGCAAGAGACTTCTTGCAGGAGGCCGAAGGCTAACGCAAAATTTGACGAAGTGGAAAGCTCAACCTAACTCGTTGTGAGTCTTCATTGTCATGCATGAATCCCCGTCCCAGAAGATTGCAAACGGCTATGCCAGGCTACTTGAGATAACTTCGATGCTTGATGCAGCAGATTCCGAAGTCTTGCTTGCGCGGTTCCGGGACATAATACCATATACCGTGACGTTGCGCGGGATTCTGAAGCTAGGGCTCGTTTCTGACTCCCTGCGGGTGATTTGTCTGTTGGCTGGTGGGCGGTGTTTCGTGTCTGGCGGCGTGCTCTTTGAGACACGAGATTGGATCAAGCGCTGCGCAAGACTACTCGCGGAGTCTGGACGGCCGCTTTATTCGGAGTTCACGTCACTAAGTGGCATGGAATTTGAGCATTTTCTGCGACAGTTTGACCGTGATGCTGAACTCTTTGGCGGTAATTGTGCGAAAACTGAGTGGGCCGGCTATTCGGTGATTCGTGCTGCGGCGCAGCGTTCAGACAATGCTGAGTTGGTTACGGCGTATGAGAACTATCTGTTTGGATGGCTGGGCAGTATTGAGGCGACAAGCTCGGTATCTTCCTTTTGGACCATTCGCCAATTGATTGCCGATGCCAAGAAGCTTTGCAGCGGAGGATTGGGCCGGCCAGTCAATAAGCGAGGCACAAAGGGGGCGGTGCAGCCTAGTGCAGAAATTGCTGTTGCAGCTGCCCATACTGATCGCCTATTCCAATTCCAGATGTCTCCCTTGGTTGGGTCTGTCCTGTTCGAGGTGCGGGAGGACTGTGAATCGCTCTCAATTGTCATTAACGAACAGCATCCTCTGGCTGAATCCCTACAGAGCTTGATTGAGAAAAATGGCCATAGTCATGGGGGATTGCACCAGCTCTTTCATGCGTGGGCGCGTCTCGAAAATGACTCAGGTGAAGCTCGCCGTAGGTTACTGGAGGATGTCCGCTACGATTGGGGCCGTATCGCTCGTGAATTATCGGATGAAACAAGCTCATAACCGCCGGGCTCCTGTCGGGAAGTTCTACGGGTTCATCCATTGATATCTACTCAACTTCTGCTGCTGGTGGTGACTTACATTGCAAGCAGTGTGTGTGGACACCTGCCGTTGCTTCGCAACTCGGACGGGTGTGGGGCTTTGGACCTCGGACTTTGTCCGAGGCTATTGCATGGCATTGCTTCGCAATTCAGTCGCGGGTTGAGAATGTGGTTGGAGTCTCAAAGGCAAGCGTACATCAGTAACCATTGGCATTCTGCGTACTTAACGCCTTGCGTTTCTTCTTCCTTCGCGTGCGAGTTGTTTGCGGTCGGAACGTTCGCGGCCTTCATCCCTGCGGTCGGTTTGGTGCGTGTCTCGATGTCAGGCTCGGGAGGGTGCGTTGAGTTCCCGGTGCCTTACTTTGGGGGTTTGAAACGGGGGCCATCCTGCTGTCGATGAGGTTTGTAAGTGCAGATTGGTGAATAGTTTACGTTGATTTTCGCGACACCTTTTGCGTGTCGGTTGACGCGAATTCGAGTGTCGGGTGAGAATTGAAACTCAGAGGACTGGTTTTGAGCACGAGCACGAGCACGAGCACGAGCACGAGCACGAGCACGGGGCGCGCGGGGGCAGAAAAAGGGGTCAGGTACCAAAAGCCTAACGGCCCGAAGGGTTCTGCGCACTATTGGTACCTGACCCCTTTTTCTGCCCAGCCCGAAGGGTGCTGCGCACTATTGGTACCTGACCCTTTTTTCTGCCCGACCCCTTTTTCTGCCGTGGGGAGCGTTATGAGTCGAGGGCCTGTGCGGCCAGAAATTCGGTGGGGGTCAGGACCGGACAGTCGCCGTCGTCCAGAAAATGACTGACGTTGCGAGTCACCAGGCAGTCCGCTCCGATCTGAATGGCGCTCAGGTATTGAACCGCATCTTCAAAGTCGCCAAACCGCGATGCAATCGCCTGGTGTATGATTTCGCCGTCACAGGCCACCGGTGTGAAGGCGTCACGAAGCAGCGTGAGTGCTCGTCGGGCTGTTTTTAAGTCCGTGAGTCGTCGCACGATGTAAAACGTATTCGTGAAGGTCAGTACCGAAACCAGACCTGTGATCGTCCGGCGTTCCGAGAGTGTCCAGAGTGCGGCTGAGTCCTCATAAAATGGCTGCCGATTCGCCAGCACGTCAATCAGAATGTTCGTGTCGAAAAAGACCTTCATCGTCAGAGCTCATACTTTTCTGCCAGGGCTTCGTCGAGCACATCACGGTCGGACTTGCCTTCCGGTATCTGGATCAGCCCGGTCGCTTTCCTGACCCCCGAGCTCATCCGCGGTCGCTGATGGTCGCGCTGTGAGAGCAGACGGACAATCCTGGAAAACATGGCGGAAACACTGGTCCCCCGGAGCTCTGCAAGGCGATGCGCCTCGGCGATCACCTCCGGCTCGGCGTTGAGCGTCAGCTTTTTCATCGGAGATACTCCTGATACGTAGTCAAGTTACAAAAGTCTACGTACTCACGGCCCGGGATTCAAGGTGAAAACTCCTGGCAGAAAAAGGGGTCAGGAACCAATAGCCTAACGGCCCGGAGGGTGCTGCGCACTATTGGTTCCTGACCCCTTTTTCTGCCCGTGAATGCAGCGGGGCTGAATGCAGCGGGGCCATCCATCTGTCGGTGAGGTTTGTAAGTACAGTTTGATGAATAGTTTACGTTGATTTTTGCGACACCTTTTTGTGTGTCGGTTGACGCGAATTCGAGTGTCGGGCGAGAATTGAAGGTCAAAGGACTGGTTTCGAGCACGAGCACGAGCACGATGGCGCGCGGGGGCAGAAAAAGGGGTCAGGTACCAATAGCCTAACGGCCCGAAGGGTGCTGCGCACTATTGGTACCTGACCCCTTTTTCTGCCCGGCCCCTTTTTCTGCCCTTACTTCCCATCAAAATCATCGGGAAGGTCCAGAGACCACACGTCATTCGTCAGTGGCTGCGCATGGCCCCCGGCAACCCACAGTCGGTCCTGAAACACAAAGGCCGAATGCTCATGTCGCTCTTTCCAGACTTCGCTGCATTGCAATTGCCGCCAATCCCGACCATCGCGTGAATACCAGATGTCCCCGTGGTTCTTATAGGGGTTGTTCGACCAGCCACCAAGGACCCAGAGATACCCCTTCCACGACACAGCAGAAAACCAGAGTCGTGGGGACCACGGCGCCGAATCTGTCTCCAGCCGCCAGTTTCTGCCGTCATCAGAACTCCAGACGTCGTTCATGGCGGAGTATTCCGGAACGTAGTTGCCACCGCCGAGGACCCAGATCCTGCCCTTGTGCACCACCGCCTGATGATAAGCCCGTGCTGACCAGCCTGCCTGCTCGGTGACCTGAGTCCAGTGTTTTCCATCGTCCGAATTCCAGACATCATTGCGGAGACTGGTGCGGTCACCAAAGTAGTAATTCTCGGTGCCCCCGAGCACCCAGAGCTTTCCCTGGAATTCCACGAGGCCGCCCGCCAGACGAGGACTCCAGCCTGCAGCGTCCGTCACCTGCTGCCAGTCGCGCCCATCGGCAGATGCCCAGACTTCGTTGGTCGCCCCGTGACCTTCAAGGCGACCGTTGTACCAGCCACCCATCAGCCACATGCGGTCCCGAAAGACAGCTGTCATTGGCAGGTCACTGTACTTCCACGGCGCGTTGCCTGTGACTTCCGTCCACGTCACGCCGTCGGCCGAACTCCAGACATCCCGCGGCGGAGCAGAAAAGGAATCAAACCAGCCTCCCAGCACCCACAGGCGATTTCCGAACACCAGTTCCCCGCTGGAATCCCGCGGACGCCAGCCAGCCTGATCCGTCACCCGTTTCCAACGCACATCGGCCTCATCCGCCCGGGTTTGAGAAGCCCCCGCTGACAGAAACCACAGCAGGCCAATCATAACGCAGAACGACCAACCCGCGCCAGCAGTCCCTGACCTGCCGAACTGTCCAGTTTGAGTCAGCATACTTCGCATGGTGCAGGGCTCCTTCCAGGCTGTGTCGTAACGCGGGCCATTGTGCTGCCCCCATCTGGTTCGGTTATAGCGAAACCAATTCCCAGTCGCCAGTTCCCCGCAAAATAGAGGGATCAGGGGCAGAAAAAGGGTAAGTACCAATAGCCAAATGGCCCGCAGGGTGCTCCGCAGCTTGAAAAAAGGGGTCAGGAACCAATAGCCAAATGGCCCAGAGGGTGCTCCGCACTATTGGTTCCTGACCCCTTTTTCTGCCCGCAACCTCGATGTGCCGGGGGCGTTATTCGGGCAATTTGCTGCGGCACGACATTCCATGCTCTACCGGCCCGTAAAACATAAAACAGCGCTCTTCCGGGCTTGCTCAATTGTTGCACGAAAACGAAAATCCACAGCATAGCCTCCTCGCCCAGACGTACGTTTTATTCCACACCTACACCGCGCGGAGGGGGCTTTTTTGTTCCCATCGTCCTCGTACCAGACGACTCAGCGCAGTTCCCGTGCCGTTCAGGAGTTTGCATCATGAATTGCATCATTCCTGAATGACCAGCCAACCCGGGTTCTTTGCACCAGAGGCCCCGGGTGTGCTGAACAAAAAGTCAGTCAGACCTCAATCGTGTCTTAGCCTTCCCGTTAAGCTCAGTGGTCATTGAATTCCATGCAGTTTCCCTGGCATTCAACTCCAGAATGGCGACCCACCGAATTCAGTCGATTCGAGGCGGGGCTGGATACCAGTATGGGAACAGGCCGGATCGTCACCGATGCAGGCAAAGCCTACATCAAACCGATGGGAAATCGACAGGGCCCGCATCTGCTGGCCGTCGAGTTGATTGCGACTCGCCTGGCGCATTGGTTCAAACTGTCGGTACTTGATCACGCAGTAATCATCATCGATTCGGACGTCGATGAGATTCCGTTTCTGCGAGGCGGTTTTGCTGCTACTGGTCCCGCCTTTGTGACACGGGCCATTCAGGCTCATTCATGGGGTGGTTCTGCTGATGAACTGAAACCATTGGTTAATCCGCTGGAAATCAGCCGTCTGGTTGTTTTTGACTCGTGGGTCAGGAACTGCGACCGATATCCCCCTGATTTGACGGAACGGAAGCCCAACTACGATAATGTCCTCCTGGAAGAGCTGACAGGAGATGAAGCGGAGAAGCTGAGACTGATCGCGATGGACCACACTCACTGCTTTGGCTGTGGTCGCGATCTGGATGCTCGATTTAACCAGATCGACCGAGTCCGGGACGATCGTGTCTATGGTCTGTTTCCCGGCTTTGTCCCGTGGATTGACCGTTCAGGAATTGAAGCGGCCATGGCTGATCTGTCGATGCTGGACAAAGAGATGGTCGCCGAAATTGTCCATGATTTGCCCGCCGAATGGGATGTTTCTGCCGCCGCTAAATCTGCTTTGGCGGACCTGATTTGCCGACGTGCTGCCTTTTTGAACGATTATCTTCCGGAAGCTGTCGGTCACGTCTGCCGGTCTGATGCGCAGGTTGAAACTCAAGGAGAATAAAGAGATGACCGCCGAAAAGGGCTATTACTCGCTGATTCAGTTCTGTCCGGACGTGTCGCGTCTGGAGTCTGTCAATCTGGGCGTGATCCTGTTTTGTCCTGGCAGCGGGTTTTTGCGCGCAATGACCAGCAAGAGTACTCGACGGGCGGAAAAACTTGTGGGGCGCGGGGAACTGGCCCGTGCCGCTTTGGCGTCCGCGAGGGAAGCGATCGAGAAGCGATTGTCGGTGGATCGTGAGTCTTTCAGGACACTGGAAGATCTGCAACGCTTCGTCGACACACGCGGCAACTCGCTTCAACTCACACCGCCTCGTCCTTTGAAGGTCTCAGCGCCAGACGAAGAACTGAAGCGTTTGTTTCATCAGCTTGTCGATGGCAAGGTTGGAAATAATTCAGAGCCGACGAAGCGGCCTGCGTTCCCGTCACTGCAGACTCTGTTCACTCGTTTGTCTTCCGAAGGTCGTGCCAGGCTGGATTACGAAACCTCCCTGCCAGTTCTCGGCCAGCACTTCACCGTTCCTTATGCCTATCAGAACGGGGTACTCAACCTTGTGCAGCCTCATCTTTTCGAAAGAAACTCTGCCAGGGCATCGCTCGACCTCGCTATACGTGGCGACCTGATCAAAAAGCACGGTGTGAACGATCATCAGGAATCACGTCTGATTGTGATCTCAAAGTTTTCCCCGAAGTGTGAACCAGATTTTGTTCGTCATGTCGATCAGCTTTTCAGCGAATACTCCGTGAAGCATGTTCATTCGGGTGACGTCAAAAAGTTTGCGGATCAAGTCGAAGCGGAAGCCCACGCCGCGTGAGCAATGCAGGGGAGTTCAGGGTCGTTTTTTGTTTGATGGCAGTAAGGCGTCTTCCAAAGGCGAGCGGTGCGGCGTGAGCCCACCGAGACGAAAACTTTGACGTGAACATCAACGAAAACAGACGTCTCGGAGGGCTGACACCCCCCGCTCGCCGGTGTGCTGGAGAACGCCGAGGAGGCACGTTTCGTCGGAGCGAAACGCGACAATCTTCTGGTTGAACACCGTTTCGGGGGGCAGAAAAAGGGGTCAGGAACCAATAGCCTAACGGCCCGAAGGGTGCTGCGCACTATTGGTTCCTGATCTCTTTTTCTGCCCAGCCCAGAGGGTGCTCCGCACTATTGGTTCCTGACCCCTTTTTTCAAGCCGCACTGTTGGTTCCTGACCCCTTTTTCTGCCCGCTGGAATGAAAGTGGTCGGTCGCGTAGCATGCGTCAAAATGCTGGGTCACACTGCTTAGGTTCTTGTTCAGGGAAAGTCGGAGTCTGGAAGATGGGACGATTGTCGCTTGCATGGCAGATACTGACCGACGGCACTCTTGCCGCTCGAGTGACTGAGATGCTGCGCACCCCGGCCGTCACGGCTCGTCCGCCAGCGACCGCCCCGGTGGAACCGGTCAAACCCGCGGCCCCCAGTCGACCACTCCGCAGTGATGCTGTCAGTTTGCTTGCCACGCTGCAGCGGGAAGGTCGATTGATCGATTTCCTCAAGGAACCCATCGATTCCTATTCCGATGCCCAGATCGGTGCCGCGGTTCGTGACATTCATCGGGACTGCGCCGCTGTTCTCGAACGCCAGTTCGCCCTGCGTCCCGTGCTGGCTCAGCCCGAAGGCAGCTCGGTCCCGCTGTCACCAGCCGACGGCGGACGCATTCGCGTCACCGGCCGAGGGGCAGAGTCGGCTCCCACCACCGGAACGCTCGTGCATCCAGGCTGGCAGGCCACGCGCTGCGAATTGCCTGTCTGGACCGGCGACGCCACCAGCGCTCCGATCGTGGCGCCGGCGGAAGTGGAAGCTCGGTGAGCCAGGGCTTGAAAAAAGGGGTCAGACGCATCGGAAAAGGGGTCAGGACCCAATAGTGCGGAGCACCCTCCGGGCCATTCGGCTATTGGGTCCTGACCCCTTTTCCGATCGGGCCTTTAGGCTATTGGTACCTGACCCCTTTTTCTGCCCACATTCCGCTATTGAGTCCTGACCCCTTTTCCGATGCCCATCACTCAGAACTGATCATCAAATACGGTGACGGCTTCTGAAACGATCAGTGGCTTTTCCAGTTCGTCATATTTCAGCTGGGCCTGAACGACGGCATTGCGAATGACCTGCTGGCCCTGCAGAGTGACCTGAAATTTTCGTTTTTCGCCGGGCTTAATCGATACCACGGTTTCATAACGGACGGTGTTGTCCCGCAGCAGTTCCCCGGGCACTTCCCGCGTTCCCGCAGCCACCACTTTAATTTCCTGAGGCACCTGCAACAGGATGCGCACGTTGCGAGCCACCGCGGTTCCTCGATTGTCAATCGTCACCGTAAACCCGAATCGCTCACCCACCGCAACGGGTTTGTCCAGCGGTGTGATGTCGGCCGTCACATTGTGCAAGCCTTCCACCATCACCACCGTGTTCTGTTCGGCTCGGGAACGGAACCCCGCATTTTCGATCACCTCAACCACCGACTCCATCCGCCCTGTCGTCTCCGGCGTCAGTTCAGCATCCACCACCACCTGCTTGCCCGGTGCAATTCGAGGCAGTTCCCAGCGAATGATGCGGGTCGAGGGATCGAAATCTCCCCCGCTGCTGATGCTGCCCACTTCCATGCCATCCGGAACTCGCTCTTCCACAACCGCTCCAACCGCCTCAAAACTGGTCTCATTGGTCACGACATTCTGGAAGCGTGCCGGTCGTCCGACATAACGCTTGTCCGGCCCCAGGCGCTCCACGGTCAACTGCGACCCGATGATGGCGAGATCGGTGCGGGCCACGGTCGGTGCCATTCCATCCGCGGAGAGCTCGGCCGAAATCCGAATCTGATTGCCCGGTTCCGCCGCGACGGCCACCAGTTCCACATCCCGCGATTCGCCGACACGCAGCAGATCCAGTTCATATTCCAGATCACCGCCGGCGGGATGACGCAACCCGGGCGGCAGTACGCTGTGCAGCAGCACATTGGTGGCATCGCCGGTTCCGCGATTCACCAGGCGAAACTGCAGTGTCACTTCGTCACCCACGCGGACTTCGGCGGGGCCCTGAATATCCAGCTGCAATCGCGGCGACCGAATCAGCGTTGCGGAACGCACCTGCGCCTTGAAGCGGACGGTGGCCATGCCATCCAGAGTTCCCTCGCCGGTTGGCTGGATGCGCACGCTGATTTCCCGTGTCTCCCGGGGAGCGAGTTCGGGAATGTTCCACGCCAGAACGCCTGTCGCCCGATCGTACTCAGCCGCCGGACGGGCGCTGATGAAGTTCGCAGCACTGTTCAGTTCATCTTCCACGATCACATCATAAGCTGGCGAATCGCCTTCATTCACCACCAGAATTTTGTACTCATGCGCGACCCCCACGGTGGCCGTTTCCGGGGCCTGCTTGCGAATGGTCAGTTTAGGCCGCATCACTTCAGAAATGCGTCGCGAAGCCTCTGTGGCATCGACATCCGACAGGCCACCGCGGCCGCCGGGTTCCGGCAGATCCTCCAGCGGTGGCAGGGGCCGAGCGTCGGAGGAGCCACCGGACAATTCGGGATCATCCATCTCAAACGGCTCGGGCTCAGCGGGGGCTGCAGACTCCGGGCGTGGCTCGCGCTGCGGTGGTCCCTCGGCTGCGGGATCAAAGCCACTTTCTGAATCCAGATCGAAGGGTTCAGGTTCCGGCGCCGGGGCTGCACGACCACTGCTGCTGCGGCTACCACTGCCACTGCCACTGCCACTGCTGGTCGTCGGTGCGCGACGTCCGGAATCCGGTGACAGCCGTTCGACCGGATTCACCGGGGCATCGGCTCCGCCCGGACCAAACGTACGTTCGCGGGATGGTCTCTCCGGAGCAGCCACGGGAGCATCCGGCTCAAACTCGCGATCCACAGACCTCGCGGGAGCTGCCGTGCGTCCCGACGAATCTCTTGGCTGTGGAGTTAAGGTCGCACGTCCGGCAGGATCGGGGGACGCGCTGCGTGGCGAACCACCGGGAGCTTTTGGATCAGAGCCGCCAGGGTTCCTGGCAGGTTCAGTCTTCGGTTGAGTCAGATCCCTGCCGGGCGGCGTGCGTGGTGCGGGTGTGGCAACTGGCGGAGTGGTTGGTTTTTCCGGAGTTGTCGTTGCTGGAGGGAACGGATCTGCCGGAGCGGGTTGAGTCACATCCGGAACCGGTTCGGGAACAACCAGCGGAAAGGTGTCGGCCGGGGTTGTGGATGGCTCAGCAGCGGGCGGTTTGGTTTCGCCCACCGGTGGTTTGGTTTCGCCTGTCGCTGGAATGGGTTCAGGAAGATCCACTGGAGCGGGCACACCGCCCTCATCAACGGCTGGCAGTGGACTCGCGGCCGCCCCTCCGGCCTCTTCTTCTTCCGGGCTGAAGAACTTCAGAATGGAGGCATCAGGATTCGCGGGGGAACCCGGCGGCGCGGCTGTTTCGGTACCAGCTGCGTCGGACGCGGGCGGCAATGGGACGCCACCTTCGGCATCCAGTGAAGGCAGGGCCGGTGTGTCTGCGGACTCGTCGGCTGCAGCCGGGCCGCCATCGGTCTGAAAACTAGCGCCTCGGACGGCATTTTCAGGCTCTGCGGTTTCGAACTGAAACGTCGCGGGACCTGCAGTTGCTGATGTGGATGCGTTTTCTGCCGGGTCGGATGCCGGTTCACTAAGATCAAACGGACTGCCGCTTTCGGTGGCGTTGTTTGCCGCGTCTGCGGGCGTGGATTCCTCGGCCGAGAAGAACGTTGAAGGGCTGGCCTTGGCGGCATCGTCCGGGCTGATTCGGCTGGCCACCATGAAGGTTTCACCCGTGGCGGCGCTGTCTGAGGAGAGCGCAACGGCGTCCGCCTCCGCGGTCGCGACAGTGGCCTGTTTCTGCTGTTTGCTGAACGCTGGTAGGCGGTGCTGGACCTGCAGCACGACGAACGTGCCGGCCCCGACAACCCCCAGAGCGGCGAGAATTTTCCAGATCGCGTTTTGCATGGGAATCCTTCCCTCGCGCCAAATCGGTCTCTGACACCCTTTGCCTCCCGCAAAGGCGCAGTCCAGCGCATGTTCCCGTCAGAAATAGCAAAATCAGCCGAAGCGCGGAAGATGAGTTTTCCGGAAACACTCGATTTAGGCGTGTGGTCGGGAATTTGCTACCCCGTGAGGCGGCTGGCGGCGTCGTTTGGATGCCGAGGGGGCGAGAAGAACTGGCGGGGGACGCCGACTGCCGCACCTTGGATTGCCTGTTTCAGGAACTGCGGCCGGATTGCCCCCGAAATTTTCTCGAACCCGTCAGTGAATTCGCCGAATCACTCCCAGACGACTGAAAGACTGAATAGGATATGGTGTCAGCGGAGGCACGGAGGTTTGGAAGGTCGCGAGGGGCCTGCCGGAGACGAATGTGGTCGGCAGACCCCGCTAATTTCCGCCCCGGGCGATCTGACGTCGTCTGGTCCCGAACGCAAGGATAGTTGGTGCCGATTCACCAACGCTCATCGCCCGATGAGCTGCGGGACCCTGGTAGTTTTCCATCGAAGGCGAGTAACAGTCATGACAAAGCAGTTCAATGTGGCCATGATCGGACTTGGGTTTGGAGCGGAGTTCATTCCGATCTACCAGGCGCACCCTAATGCACACGTGGCGGCAATCTGCCGTCGCGATCCTGCAGAATTGCAGAAATGCGGCGACCAGTTCGGTATCGAAAAACGCTACACCAGCTATGACGAGGTGCTGGCGGACAAGAGCATCGACTTTGTTCACATCAACAGCCCGATTCCCGACCATGCCTGGATGTCACTCAAGGCGCTGGATGCCGGAAAGCACGTGATGTGCACGGTTCCTATGGCGACGACCATTGAAGAATGTCGCCAGATCGTGGAAAAGGTGAAAAAGACGGGTCTGAAGTACATGATGGCAGAAACCGTCGTGTACAGCCGTGAATTCCTGTTCATTAAGGATCTGTATCTCCGGGGTGAGCTGGGAAAAATCCAGCATCTTGCCGCATCGCATCCGCAGGACATGGACGGGTGGCCATCGTACTGGGAAAAAATGATTCCCATGCACTATGCGACTCACGTGGTCAGTCCCTGTCTGGGGCTGGTGGACGGACTGGCCGAATACGTCAGTTGCTTCGGGTCCGGAACAGTGCGTGACGACATTGCCGCCAAGTCCGGCAATCGGTTTGCGGTTGAAACCTGTCATATTCGGATCAAAGACACTGATCTGACGGCACACATCTGGCGGTTTCTTTACGATGTGGCCCGCCAGTATCGCGAAAGCTTTGACGTGTATGGCACGAAGAAAAGCTTCGAATGGAGCCTGGTGGAGCATGAGCCGCACGTGATTCATACCGCCAAGAAGCCTGAGCCGGAGATTCCGGAGAAGATTACGGTGCCTGACTTTGCGCACCTGCTGCCGGAGCAGATCCGCCGGTTCACTCTGCCGTCAGAGATTCACGACGCGGATCACCTGTCCTTCCTGCAGGGTGGCGGGCACGGCGGATCGCACCCGCATCTGGCCCACGAAATGCTGAGTGCGTTGCTGGAAGACCGCCAGCCGCGGCCGAATGCCGTCACCAGTGCCAACTGGACGTGCGTCGGCATTTGTGCTCATGAATCGGCGATGAAGGGCGGAGAAATTGTCCGTCTGCCCGAGTTCACTCTGGGCTAGAAAAATCGGGGAAAGTGCCGCAGAAGACGGAGAAATCCGGATCTTCTGCGGCCGCCTTCGGGACGATTTCGGTTCGGTCGCCGTGGCCGCTGGAACGGCCTGCTGAAGACACCGCAGGGCTGCGGGGATCGCGGCTCAGCGGACTGCGTTATATGGTCTCAGCACGTCAGCGGAGAAAGCATGGGGGGCCCACGGAGACTGTGCCCGCCCGGCCCGAAAATCTCGCCACACTGCCCTAACCGAACCTATTCGGCAGGCTTTCGCGGGCTTCCGCTGACAACCGCGTGATTTCTCTTGCCTGACCCCGGAATTGTCGAAGAAATGAACAGCGAGCACAGCCGTTGCAGCCTGCAGCACTGCCGGACATCGGTGAAAGTTGCGGATGGGGCTGGGCGGCGACGAACGATTTTTTGACGCTGTCGCAGACGTATTGAACCGTCAGGATCGGGTGATTGGCTGGTTTGGGAAGGGTGTTTATGAGTTTCCGTGCTGCTGCATTCCTGCTGGTTCTGTCCGTTGCCGCTGGTTTCGCCAGGACGACTCATGCGCAGGGCTTGATCTTCCAGTTACCGGAAGACGGGATGGCGGTTGAGTATGAAGGCCAGCTGAGTCAGGGCGTGTCTGCGGATGATGAAGCGCCGCTCACGTGGACCTGCGAACTGAGTATCAAATCGGTTGGCCGGGAAGA
>CAIQIE010000111.1 GCA_903871805.1 uncultured Planctomycetaceae bacterium
ACCCACGCATGAATCTGAAGGGCGGGTGCAGGTGCCGCGACCGATGCGATGGTGGCCACCGGTAAAGCAGCGACGGCAGCAATTTGTGCCGACGGATTAAATGCTCGCAGGTCCGCAGTTTTCAGGCAGGGCATGTCAACCATTGCAGCAGAACTTGTCAAAACAATGATCTGGTGCCCTTCGCCGGTAATCTCCATTAACAGTTTTGCGATCGCTGCAAGACGCGTCTCCTGACTGAGCGGTATGCACTGATTCAGTATCAACGGTACCGATTCGGATTTCTCGGCCTGTTCCCGTATCAATGTCAGTCTCAGAGCCAGACCGCATAGCTGTCGCAATGCGAGGTCAAGCGTCTGAATGGGTACCAGCTCCGTATGAAAACGGAGACGAACAGACAGGACGCCAGAGGCATCTTCTGCAATCGTCTGACAGTCACCACAACTCATTCGACGCAGGTATTCTGAGGCCGTTTCGAAGAGTCCCGATACCGTTCGATTCTGCAGGCGAATAATCAGTTCCTTTAACGTATCTTCCGTACTGTCAAGCTGACGTCGCTCCTCCTCAAGAATCGTGATCTGAGTTTCCAGCTCGGCATAAGCTGCACGCAGCTGATCCAGTTGTTCCAGCGTGAAAACGGCAGGGTTTTCTGATTTTAGTCGACAGATCGAGGCATCAAGCTCCTCCACCTGACGTCTGATCTGATCCCGGGAATCAATGCCTGCCTGCAGTTCAGCCTTCAGTTGCTCCAGTTTTTCGGAAACACACTCCGCTGCCGGACCTACTCTGCCAGTAACGCTTGAGCGGTCCACGGAATTGTCGGAAGCCCCTCCCGCATCTACGCTGCCTGAAGCCCCAGCCTGCATTAACTGTTCTTCAAGGAACCCCACAAGCTCCGTTGCATCATGAAGACAACGTTTCATCAAAAACGTTGCTCGAGATGTCTGGCGACGCCGAAGCACCTCCTCGTACTCGGCAAGCCGGTCATTCAACGCTGTCAGTTCCAGTCGAATCTGCTGGACAGACTCATCCGCATTTAGCGAATCCATCGGCTCAGTGTCCGGATCCCCGGACTCGCCCGCCACAGAGCAGACTTGCTCCTCCAGGCGAGCCATGGAATGCCGCATTGCCAGCATCGTATCATCGGACTGCATTCGCAGTGAACTCTCGACCCCACCGGCAAGGGCTTCCCTGCGAATCAGCGACCGGATAGCCCGCCATTGTTCAAGGGACTCTGAAACGCCGGAGAGGTCCGTCTGTCGACTTGCCTCGTACGGCACCTCGGGAGAGATCGTAGTGACAACCTGTCTTTCATGTTCGTTAATCGCTGATTCCAGCAGACTTATTCGCGATTCAGTGGCAGCAAGTAATTCGCCAAGTGAGTTCTGCTCCTGCTGCATCTGCGAAATTCTTGCCGAGTGATCCACCGGTGGCTTACGCAAAACGGCAATCCGTCCCTGTATGTCACCCTGCTGACTGCGGATCCTGGAAATCTGATGAACAAGGCCACCGGAGAGACCATTGCCATCGCGATCACGACGCACCTGATCAATTGCTGCCAATGCCTGACGCAATTCAGTCTCGGCTGAGTGGCGTGTATCAGCCTCCCGGCAAACAGCATGCAACAGATCAAACTGATCCAGTTCTCCGGGACCAGACATACAGATCTCACGAAATACTTCGCGTGTTACCCACCGCGGCATCGGCAATCCGCCCGGCAGCGACACTGAACGGCCTTGTGCGTCATTCACAGCAAGTGACTCACGTCCATCTGCAGCCATGGATCTGCGAATCACAAACTCGACGCCGCTATGATAAAGACTGGCTTCTCCACCCGGACCGGCAATGGATTTCGTCCTGCCATTCCTGACTTCAGATTGGTCAAATCCGAAAAATATCTGGCGCAGAAACTCAACCCAGTCTGAGCTTTCTTCGGAACCGGCTGAATGAAAAACAGTCAGTCCCTCTGAAAGATCGGCAGTATCAAAATTTTGCAGCGACCGAAATTGATTCAATCGAACCTTATGCAGATACATCATCATCTCTCCTCGTTCCACCCTGAAGCCTCATGCAACCCTGCGGAGCACATTCAGCGCATCCACCAATTCACTTCCATGACGATGGGCAACACCCCGAACTTCACCAAAAACGTTTTCCGATACAGATGTTCGGCTCCGTCGTTCCTGAAGTACTCCCGCCAACTCGCGAAACAGCAGCGAGAGCCCACCATGAACATCCAGCTGGCTTCGTTCTGAAAAACGGATCCGACAGGGCCACGCACCCGTATGTCCGGCGTTAAGACTGCCGCGAAGATCCCGGAGCAAATCTGCCTCGAACATCGACTGACAATCTTCCTGATCCGCCAGAAATGCCCCATCCACTATCCACTCAGCCACAGTAATGCCACGACTGCCGGCAAGATTCAGACTGCGGTTACGGAGAATCTGCAACAAACCTGAAAGTCGCGTTCCCGGTGTGCATGGCACCAGTTCCTGAATAAACCGAAGCACATCTGTCGCACAAAATCTGGCCACCTGCTTCTGGCTGGAAAAGTCAGCTTCCACGACTATGCACCCGCATGGTCCGCGTTCCGAGGGATTAATTCCCTGCAGAGGGCCCGCGGTCAGTCTGAGATACTGATCATGTGCCACCACCGTACCACCCGAAGTTAGCAACTGCGAAGAAGCCTGCAAACCCGGTACAGCGACGTAACTCATTCCCCCGGATGGACGCCCCCGCGCTCCGACATCAATTCGTAACAGATTGCCACCACGCTGTGGCACTTCGTCAGCAACACAAAGATTTGGTGCGAGTCCACTGCCAGTGCCTGCAAGTAAACATTGACCTGATGCCACCAGGACGGTATTCAGACGCGACAGAACCTGGAAGTCATCAGAGTTATGACCTGCGATAACCAGCGATATCCCGTTCCTACTCAGACGCTGGCTTTGAGTTTTGAGCCATGTCACGGCAGGATCGAGGTCTTCCGGGCTTTCAGTAACCTTGCCCGCAACCAAAACAAACTGACACCTGGACGCAATTGCAAGGTCAACCAAATTGATAACGGACTGACGGACGGCTGAGGCGGAAATCCTGCGAAGCCATTCCGGACTGTCTGATAACCCCGTGACCGGGCTTCCCAGCCTCAGCGAATCTGTATGCAAAAATCGCACTACCGACATCCAAGCCTCCCTGCTTTGGATCACAACATTCCATCCACCATATCACGCCGTCTGCAATTTCCATCCCGGTTACCGGCTGGGATTACAATCTCGAAGTTCTCAATTCCACGGGACCCTGTCTGATTGCAATTAGCCAACGCCCGTCCAGCCAAATCAGAACATCCATCAGAGCACTACATCATTCAGAATCAATTAGGGTTCAGACAGGCCCGGCACCGCATGCATTCCACAGATTTTGAGCCGCGATCGAACCATTCATCGGAGTAGAAACCTGCCTGCTGACGCCTGTGATTAGGGCATACTTTAAAAAAACAGCCCCGCAGTCTCCAGTCTACTTCAGCAGAAACTGCCGATTCCTGAGAACGTGATGGGCACCGGAATCCATAAAACCCCGGTTCCGCCATGTTCGATTCTCAGAAAACACAACGTTTTTTGCCATTTTTTGGGGTGGCCGGGGAGTGGAACCTCGATTTGTCCACTTTCGCTGGTGCCGTTAGAATGCTGGTCGGAATTCACGTTGCCGGTCCCCGGCGTCGGTGGAAACGAGTGTGCGCTGTGTCGATCAATCCAACTATGCTTAGCTTGCTGGGAGAACCAAAGTGTCTGAGTTAAAGATTCTGGTCAAGGATCACGGTCCGTTTCTGGTAACAGGTCCTGCGACAGTGACTGATGCTGCAGGGAACACGTTTGATCTCAAGGGCAAAGAAACATTTGCACTCTGCCGTTGTGGGGCCTCGGCTAACAGGCCTTTCTGCGACGGTGCTCATAAAGGCTGTGGCTTCCAGTCTGCAGAACGTGCCGCCACGTAATCCGCCAGAAAGCGGAGAATCAAAGGCGGAGCAGTAACGACACGGGCAGGCTGTCTCAATCCGGCAGGCCTGCCGCGTCTTTATCTACTGAGCGGGGTTCTGTTCAACGGGCACCACTGGCAACTCCCGGAGCAGATTCTCTGAAAAGGCGAATCCCGTAATCATCATGGAATTGCGACTGGAGTGTTCAAACTGGAAATCTTTCGCTGGCAGAGAGCTTCCAAACCTGTCATCGATCTGCCCTTTGCCCGTCACATTGATCGTGACTTCCATCAAATCAAACGGGGGACGCGCGGACTGAAACGTCGGCGCAGGGAGATTGCCGGCGGGTGGCCTTCGGCGTTGCTGTGCTTTGCCCGTGACTGAACCGGACTGAATTGTCATTTCTCTGATCGGCAATTGTAGTGCGGATTCGGGGACCTCTGCGTTTGATGGCAACACCAGAGGAGCGAATTCGGGCTTCCCCGAAATTGTCACCACCATTGTGTCCGCGTCGACTGCTTCTGGCTTCAGTGTCAGGGATGTTCGCAGCAAACCGAACGCTCCGACGCTGTCGGTAACGGAGACGGTCCATTCTTTCTGATTCTCTGAGATCATGTCCCGCCGAGGAAACCAAAATGGCCGTCCGAGCCATGAGCTGTAGACGTCATCCGGACATGCGGCCTTCAAAAATCCGATGTAGGCCTCGTCCGTGCCGGCAAGGGATGACAGAAACCCGGAGTGTTCCGCAGGATCGATTGCCGACGCCACACCAAACGGATCCACTCGCAAACGAACAGAGCAATTGGACAGCCTAGACAATGCGCCCGCTGCCACACGTGCGTCGCGTGACAGATCTCCGGAAGATTCTCGCTGCGGCTGAAAAAATCGCACCAGCATCTTCGCGTCGCCATTCGCATCCACAGACTCCACCCGATACTCCAGACGCAGAAAATCGCGTGATTCAATCAAAATCGGCGTATTCCCGCCGAATGTCAGACTGGTTGCGCGGCTTGATACGACATTGATCGAGAAGACGTCTCTGGCACGCAGTCCCCAGACGGCCTTACTTTCCTGAGCTGGAACCAGCGCGGGCAACAGGGCCACCCAGAGTCCCAACACGACACAAGGAACAAGCCAGCAGCGAATCTGGCGAATGAGACTGTTTCCGGACATATCCTGAATTCCATGGGCTATTTGACACAGAGCCTGCAGGTGCGCAACACGCAAACATGAGAACGCACCAAAATTCGCTCGTAAAAACTCTTTTGCAAAACGCCGAGGAAAATCATCGCAGATTCTCGGGCTGAGTCCATACAGTCTGTTGGAAAGATGCGGGCATCAGTGCCTCAAAACCGTTTGTGTTTGATCGTCGGAATAGTAAACTCGTGGAGTCATCAAGCAGAATGCGCCGCAGAAACGCCAAATTCTCGTCGTTTCAGTGGTTTGAATTACCATGAATTTCATTGGGGAATTGTCGTGAATCCGATCAGAGAGCTGGACGAACTTGCTGGCCTGTTTCCTGAACCGGATGAGCAGCGACTGTACCTGCGGGCAGAGCATGTCGCCAAGGAAGCCACGCCGGAACCCTACCATCATATGCTGGTGCACGAGCATCATATGACTGTGAGCATGGAATCCTGGCACAATTGCAGTGTCGACGTGGATGTGCTGGCGTCGCGGTTCGAAAACGGGCTGTACCTGAGAAAAATCGTTTTGCGAAAAGGTGGGACCCCTCAGCCCGTTCAGTTTGGCTATGTCCGCTTCAACCTTGAGTTGGTGACACCTCAGGTGCGTCACGAGATTCTTGAGGAAAAAGTCCCGCTGGGCCGCGTTCTCATTCAGCACAACGTGTTTCGCCACGTGGATCTCGGAGCAATTCTTCGATTTACCGCCGGCCCGGGCCTGGAACGATATCTCCACATGCAGCCAGGAGACGTCACCTATGGCAGGCTGGCAACCATCTTCTGCAACGGTATTCCCGCGATAGACCTGCTCGAAATCGCAGCCCCGCTGAGCAGCTGATGCGTCCGCATAAGTGCCATGCTGCCCGCCGGTGGATAATGACGTTTCCCCGGGATCGCAATGCCTGACGATCGAAGATCCGTATCGTGGCCGATCATGGTTTTTCAGAATCTGCACACACACAAATCATCTGATGGCAGCCCGGACAACCGTGACCATACTTCAGGCGAACAGCCTCTGTCAGATTAATGCCCGCGACATTGGCTATTGTCGCCAGCCATGCCAGCACATCTGCAAATTCCTTTGCGATCTCTTCTTTTGAAGATTCTCGAAGTGCCGCAGCCAGTTCCCCAACCTCTTCCATCAGCCACATGAAGGTCCCTTCAACCCCCCGAGCTTCATCCTTCCGGGAATACATGCGGGATATCAGATCCTGAAGTTCATCAAGAGTCATAAGACCGTCCATCGAATCTGTAGCCAGAGAAACACGCAAATACTCAGAAGCCCGATACAACACAGGCCCGGACTGATAACAGCCGGGCCTGGCAGTGAGATACTTTGATGTGGAAGCCAGTGGCTTCTATGCGTCAATAGTTCCAGTTCACACCGATGCTCAACGTGTGCTGAGTGAAGCTGTCGCGGTCCGGTTTGACTTTTGGGAATAGATTCAGCTGCGGATTGGAGACATAACTCACAGACTGAACCGGGTCGGCGATCTGTCCAATAAACAGAAACTGCCAACCAAGACGCAGTTTTGCGTCTTCCAGAAGTCGCATGTCCTGAAGAACAGGAACTCGACTGAAAATCGGCACCTCGGCAACCAAAGACTGTTCAAACAAAGGCGACATGTGCACGGAACTGTAATAGTCACTGTAGGCGTTCTTCGTCGGCCCGTTGAGTGAATCTGTGTCATATCCGTCAAGGGCCGGCCGAAGGTCCGTCACAGGATCCGGCGTATCAGAGACACTCATGTGGTTGAACAGATTGTCGCCATTGATCCGGATCTGTTCGTTGTTAAACATGGCTGCCACTTTTGAAAATCCCACAATGGAGATTCCCTTCTGGTCACCCAGCCGATAGTGCAACCCCGTTTCTGGTCCGCCGAGACTGCTCACGACCTCAGCCATATGGTGGGCGCGAACAAGGACCGGGTCGTAGGGGTTGACCTGAACGAAGTCCAGTGTCCCGCCCTCTGCGATATTGTCCGTGATGAAGTCATCGTCGTCATCAATTCCATCTCCCGCAGGAAATACCTTAGCTGTGTCCGGTGTGTCATCATCCCCATCGCCGACATAACCGAGACCGCTATCGATCCCATAGAAAGCGAATTGTTCTTTGACACGCTGATAACGGCCACCTACCACAGCATTCATCGTCACTCCGTTCTTCTCGTAGAAGGGAGTGAACGCCCCGTCGATGGATGAACCAACCGACTCAAGGCTGTGCTGCATCAGGAACTGAATGTCATAGGGCACCGATACCCCAAGCAGTGAACCGTCGTCGATCGGGATGCTGTAAAGATTCAACAGGGTTCGATCAAGTACATCGAATGTCGTTCCAAAGGCGCCATAATTATTGGCGTCCTGATCATCAAATGGCACGCCAGGAGCAAGGATCTGTCCGATGGTTATATCCAGGTCGCTCTGACCGTTGGTCCTGAATGGCTGAACGATGACGCGACCACCATTGCCCCGCAAACCCAGAGCAGTTTCTGTATCCATTCGTCCGCTCAGGGCATTCTGCCGTGCGTCGAATGAACTGGTGTCGTCGATCTGCCAGTTCAGGTCCATCAACAGACCAGAACCATCCACATTCCAGAAACCACCGCTGGCTCGCAGACCATTATTCTTCAGGTCCGGAATCAGTGAAGGACTGGCTTCATTAAAGTAATGATAGAAACTCAGCCCGGTCACGATCTCGTCACTATCCGGATCATTCTGCTGACGATAACTCTGCGCACTCGAATTACCGAACGGTCCCCGCATGCTGCGAGTTTTCGTACGGGTGTAGTCAAGATTCATGAAGAATTTGCGAGGCTGAGAGAACGGGCCGTAGCCATTTCTCTGATCCCGAAACCAAAGTCCGTCAGACTCATAGGTCTGATCGAACATTGGATCATAGGGTGATCCTGCAGCATTGGGTGTCGTACCGGGGTGAGGCATAAAACCCGGGGGAACACTAGCCTGCGGCGGTGCGTACTGAGCCGAGGCGACTCGCCCGGCCGCCAGCATCAGAATAAAGGGCACGAACGTCTTAAATGAGTGCCGAATCCGCATTGATCCATCCTTGGAGAAGCTGCAGTTAATCACTGCCTTCACATGGTTTCCGCCCGCTGTTTCTGATCCCGCAGTCTTCGTGCGACAAAATCAGCGCATCGGAACCGTCTGATCGGGAGTATCGGTCAGGCAATTTGAGAAACTGTAGCGATTGTTCCGAACGTAACTGGTTTTCGGATCCTGACGGCCCGCAGTCGCTGGAAACCCTGCCATTTTTCAACACTCTCGATGGATTCTGCGGGTGTTGCCGTTCTCGGAACCTTGTGTTTTTCATCAAAGTGGCAGAAACTGCGGGTTTGCTTCAGGCGGGGAATTGTGTGGGTGAAGCACCAGTTCGCTGGCTCCGGAGTTCAAAGAGCTTTTGGTACGAGTCCGCATTTTCTGGTTTGGGGATGCAGGCTTCTATGGAAGCAATCTTCTGACACAGGCCGTTCTGGTCAGTCTCGTCATTCATCCCTGTGTATGCCGGACGCAAACCTGCAACCGCAAACTCCTCGATCCCCCTGAGAAAAAATAGAGCTCCATAAACGCTCAGCTCCCCCAGTTTGCTCATCATGTCATCACGGAGGCCTTGTGAAAATCGGACTGACTTACGATCTGCGCTCTGAATATCTCGCTATGGGCTACGATCGGGAAACGACGGCAGAATTTGACCGCGAAGACACAATCGATGCCATTGACCAGGCAATTCGCGAATGCGGTCATGAGACTGTTCGTATTGGTCACCTGAAGCAACTTGTCGCCAGGCTGGCAAATGGTGAACGATGGGATCTCGTTTTCAATATTTGCGAAGGATTACACGGGATCGCCCGGGAAGCTCAGGTGCCCGCACTTCTTGAAGGCTATCAGATTCCCTGCGTTTTTTCAGACTCCCTGATGATGGCCGTCTGTCTGCACAAAGGCCTCACAAAAACGCTGGTCGCCCGTGCCGGACTTTCCACAGCTCAGTTTTATGTCGTGGAATCACCGCAGGACATCACCAGCGTGGCCCTGCCATACCCACTGTTTGCCAAGCCCGTCGCCGAGGGTACAGGAAAGGGTGTGTCCGCCGCATCCGTGATTCGAACCGAAGAGGAACTGCGATCTGTCTGCGTGGAACTGCTGAATCGATTTCAACAACCGGTGCTGGTTGAGACATTTCTTCCCGGTCGCGAGTTCACAGTCGGAATTCTGGGTACCGGAGAAAATGCCCGCGTTTTGGGTACGTTGGAGGTGAAGTTGTTATCCAATGCGGAACAGGATGCCTACTCCTACGTGAATAAAGAACGCTACAAGGAACTGGTGCAATACACGCTGGTTTATCCACAGTCGGACCCGGAAGTTGCGGAAAGCGAAACGCTGGCCCTGACCGCATGGCGAGAACTGAAAGGAAGAGACGGAGGCCGGATTGATGTGCGATCAGATGGCAACGGACGTCCCGCATTTATCGAAGTAAATCCCCTCGCAGGACTGCATCCGGAACACTCTGACCTGCCAATGATTGCCACGAAAGTCGGACTGGGTTACCAGAATCTGATTCGACAGATTCTGGACTCTGCCACGGAGCGAGTCCAGATCCGCCAGCCTGTGAACTCTGGCTGATTTGGTCAAATCCCGCTATCCTACTGCTCAGAGCGGGTGTCTCCATTGTGTATGGATGCCCCAGCGTTTTGTCTTTCAACTGTCAGGCGTCTAAGGCATGCATGCCGCGATTTTGTGGAATCAGGTTTCGTTGAATGATTCAGCGGCCGATCTGGATGTGCTGGTTCAGTGCGTGGAGGTGGAAAGCAGCCTGCGCAGGCTGGGGTTTACGACAGTACGTGTCCCCTGCACACTGAATCTGGAACACGCACGGAACGCACTGCTTCAGGCACGACCCGATGTGGTCTTCAACCTCGTTGAAGCACTTGGGGGCGCGGATCGCCTGATGTCACTCCCCATTATTCTTCTCGAATCCATGCATCTGAAGTTCACCGGGGCGTCATCCCTTGCGATGCTCATGGCGACCACCAAAACCAAAGCCAAGCAGCGATTATTTGAACTGCAAATGCCGACTGCCCCGTGGATTACTGCGGAAAAACCAATTTGGCAGGGGCTTCGAAATGAAAGCCAACTGCCAGCAAAAGTGATGGTGAAGGCTGTCGCTGAACATGCTTCTTTTGCTATGGATGACAGCAGCGTAATGACGCCCAGGCCCGGATCGCAGGGGGTGGCCGATGTTCTGCAACGAGTGCGTCAGGAATCAGAAAGGCACAGGACACCTTTTTTCGCGGAAGACTTTATTGAGGGCAGAGAGTTTAATCTCAGCGTCCTCGCGAATAACGGTCAACCTGTTGTATTGCCACCAGCCGAAATTCAGTTCGTCGGTTTTCCCGCCTGGAAGCCGCGTATCGTCGGCTCGAATGCCAAGTGGAAGGCTGACTCCATGGAGTATAACAATACGCCAAGAACATTCGATTTTCCAGTCTCTGATCAGCCGCTGCTGGATGAACTTGAGGCCCTCGCGCGATGTTGCTGGGTGGAGTTTGGCCTGAGAGGGTACGCCCGTATCGACTTTCGTGTGGATCAGGATGGGCAACCGTGGATTCTGGAAATCAATCCCAATCCCTGCCTGTCACCAAATGCCGGATTTATGGCCGCATTAACAGAGGCTGGCATTAGCTTCGATGAAGCGGTGCGCCGTATTGTCGCGGATGCCGGCAACTAAAGAATTGTCCTTTCGACCCGCGTACAGACAAACCATGTTTGGTTCATTTACCTAAATGGTTTTATGCCGCAGACGGCGTGTGTCATTGATCGAAAAACAGTCACCGCCTGGTCCTGAGGACAACGGTCCAGAAAGTATTCGGTCTTTCTCCGTTTATCAAACCGTCCTTTCGGAAGCCTGCCATGACTGAAACTCAGGATGAACTCAGGATTGCATCCAGCGTCTGGAATCTGCGTTATGAAGTGAAGCCCTCCGACCTTCTGACGATTCGCAAAATTGTGGAATCAACCGGATTCTTCCACTCGTACGAGGTGGATATTGCCGTGGAATTGGTGGAAGAACGCCTAAGGCGTGGTAATTCCTCTGGTTACCATTTCATTTTCGCGGAAAATGACTCCAGTGCCGGAGGATACGTTTGCTATGGCGAGATCGCCTGTACATCTGGCAGCTATGATGTCTACTGGATCGCGGTCACAAAGGAGTCTCAGGGATGCGGTCTGGGCCGGGCTCTGATGAAACTGACAGAAGAACGGATTGCCGCATCCGGCGGCCGAAGAATCTATCTGGAAACCTCAGGACGCACGGACTATCTGCCAACTCGTCGATTTTATGAACGCTGCAGTTATGACAAGGCTGCCGAACTTCCGGACTTCTACGCCGAAAATGATTCCAAAGTCATCTATGTAAAAGACATCCGAAAGACGTGATTGTCGAATTCGTGTTTTGCGGACACGAACAGTGAAACCCTTGCGCCCGCTGCTCAATCCCCTCGAATCAACTCACTTTGTCGTTCGTCATGCACTAGTGATTCCCCTTGTGCTGTGCCCCGGAAATCAGGAATCGAGCTGTCATCTCAAACCCTGAATCCTTGTACGATCCTAAAGGCCCGGTAGGCATACGGTCATCGCACAAACAGAGACTGGTAATACAACGCATGCCGTCCTGATGCGATTTCTGAGAATCGTTGATTTTGGGGTCGAAGAAGCTTGTGGATTCGCACGCTTGAGCGAATGCGGGGGATCGGCAGCCAATACCTGGCTGATCAGACAGGTATTGGCTATTCTTAATTCTTTTACGGGTGAATCCATGGTGGTAAGCAGCCCGGTGATGTTGTCTTTCAATTGTCAGGTGCCACGGGCATGCATGCCGCGATTTTGTGGAATCAGGTTTCGTTGAATGATTCAGCGGCCGATCTGGATGTGCTGGTTCAGTGCGTGGAGGTGGAAAGCAGCCTGCGAAGGCTGGGATTCACCACGGAGCGTATTCCCTGCACGCTCAACCTGGAGGACGCCCGCAACCGACTTCTTCAGACGCGACCCGATGTGGTCTTTAATCTGGTCGAGGCACTCGGAGGCACGGATCGACTGACGTCACTGGCGATTCTTCTTCTGGAGTCCATGCATCTGAAATTTACCGGCGCCGGTTCTCTCGATAACATGCTGGCAGCGGTTAAAACCACCACAAAACAGCGTTTATCGCAACTACAACTGCCCACGGCGGCCTGGATTACACCTGAAAAAACAGGCTGGCAGGGAATTCGCAATGTCAATGCCGCGTCCTCAAAAGTCATCATAAAGGCCGATGCAGAGCATGCGTCATTTGCCATGAATGACAGCAGCATCATGACACTCGTGCCCGGCCCACAGGGGCTCTCCCGGATTTTACAACGTTTGCGTCAGGAGTCCGAGAAACATAAAACGCCATTTTTTGCTGAGGAATTTATTGAAGGCAGAGAGTTTCATCTGAGTGTGCTGTCGCAGTCTGAAGAACCGCTGGTTCTGCCGCCAGCCGAGATTCAGTTCGTCGACTTTCCGGACAGCAAACCACGTATTTTCGGCTCGAATGCCAAATGGGACATCAATTCCATTGAATATGGCAGTACTGTGCGGACTTTTGACTTTCCTGCAACTGATCAGCCCTTGCTTGATAAACTTCAGGCCCTCGCTCGCCGCTGCTGGGTTGAGTGCGGATTTCACGGATATGCACGCATCGACTTCCGTGTCGACCATAATGGACAGCCCTGGATTCTTGAAATCAATCTCAATCCACGTCTATCCCCTGAAGGCTCATTTGCTTCAGCGCTGGCAGAGACTGGAGTTTCCTTTGATGAAGCCGTGCGGCGTATCGTGGCCGATGCGATGCGATAAAAACACTGCTCCCGACTGGCCTCGTTCAGTCAGAAATTTGGACAAGGTGGATGGGTGATGCTGCAAGCATTCAGCAGCCTGCGTTGCCGCTGTCTTTTCTGAGCCCCCAAAGCAAATGATCCTCGGCATGTCATGCCGAGGATCATTTGGTTTCAGGCGAACCAATCAGTTTACCAGTTGGCCATATACGAGGACGTATCTTTTAACGGTTGATAGTCCAGCAGATCATCGATTGAACAGGAAGCCTGGACTGTTGATCAGAGCCCACATCAAGTCTTCCGCAGCCTCTTTTGGACTTCCGGCGGCAGCAAAGTAAGCCTGAGCCTGAGTGAGTTCTTCTGGTGCTGGCTTGCGACACAATACGGACAAATAAATCGTTTCTATCAACCGATCCGATGTCGCACCTGCAGCAATTGAGCGAGCCACAATGCCCTGCGGATGGGCGATTGCGTCGCCGATGGTTGAGCCGTTGACCATGTTAAGTGTCTGTCCCAGACTTACGTCACTGGTTCGCTCGCATTCGCAGGGTGATTCCCGTGGTGCTCGACCGAACATATCCAGGAATGCCACTTCCACCTGAGGGTCTGGTAGTTCCGCAGCACGAAACCCGGCAGGGACTCCGGGAAGCGCACGTGGGGCGCCAGTCGCCTGAATAATGGAATCATACAACTGCTCAGCAGCAAGCCGTCGTGGCAAAGCATGAGAGAAATTGGCAGTATCATCTTCATTCCAGACGTTGGCATCGAGACTTCGCTGATACGTAACGGAGCTGCAGATGAGACGAATCAGACGCTTAAGATCGTGATTGTGTTCGATGAAGTCCTTAGTCAATGCGTCCAGAAGTTCTGGGTTTGATGCCGGATTGCTGGCACGAATATCGTCTACCGGATCAATGATGCCTCTTCCAAAAAAGTAGCTCCAGTAACGGTTGACGATACTTTTTGCAAAGTAGGGATTTTCTTTGGCTGTCAGCCACTGAGCAAGTTGCTCGCGACGAGCCGCTCCCGCATCGATTGCTCCGCTGTGTTCAAAGGGGAATTTGGGAGACGCCGCCTGATTGGTATCCGGGTTCACAACAGCAGTTGGTGCTCCCATGGTGAAAATGAACTCATCACCGTCTGGCATGGGTCTGCGACCCACGTCAGCGAAGTAGGCAGCCAGATCGTAGTACTGACGCTGCGTCCATCGCTCAAAAGGATGGTCATGGCACTGATTACAATTGAAACGTGTTCCCAGGAAAACCTGAGTCATGTTTTCCATGACAAGTTTTGGTTCACGTGCAATTCGAAAATAATTTGCCGCAGGATTTTCAAAGGTGTTGCCATTCGCAGTGATTAGTTCTGCTGCAAATTGCTCATAGGGTTTGTTGGTCGCGATCGCCTGGCGAATCCAGTTGCGAAAGGCCCACACGCCACGCTCTGTCACTGTCTTGCGACGATTCAGCAGCAGGTCGCTCCATTTCAGTGTCCAATGCTCAACATAACCTGGCCCCGCCAGCAATTGTTCGACTTTTGCTGCTCGCTTTGCCTGAGTTTCTGTGGTGTCAGTTTCGAATGCAGTTACCTCTTCGATTGTTGGAGGTACCCCAACGAGGTCAAGAGTAACACGCCGCAGGAATTCTGTATCACTTGCCATGCCGGACGGCAGAATCTTCATTCGCTGAAGCTTTGCATTCACCAGACCGTCGATAATGTTGTATTCCGGTTGCGGTACCCACTGGTACCCATCACGGTTTCCGAGAATGGAAATCGGGGCTGCCGCATAGTTGCCTTCATACCGAACAAGCGCGGCCGCCTCACCTCGCTGCACAGCCGTGATCATTCCGGTCTTTGAAACAGTCGCCACTTCAAAATTGCTGGTTTCAAATGTGGCATCCCTTGTCACATCCCGAGTGCTTCCGTCCGCATACTTTGCTATGACGATCAATTGTTGCTGATCATGACGCAGCTGCAGCAACGGTGTCGGAGGATAGATTTCAACGCCCACCACCCTCGCCGAATCCGCTCGAAAATTGCAACCCTCCGCAATCCACTGCTCCAGAGTGCGATAAATACGCGATTCTTCGTCGAAGAGAAAACCACCTTCGTGCGGAACTCCCTGTGTGGGCTTCAGCAGCATCAGACTTTGGGATGGTTCTGAACGATTAAATCGTCGACCTGAAATGTCGTCTACCAGCGCCCTGTAATCGTAGAGTGCGTCGTAGCCACGAAGTGAGAGTTTGAACCCATTCTTTCCATTTGCTGAGCCATGGCAGGTTCCCTGATTGCAGCCGATCTTGCTGAGCAGCGGATTGACATCGCGAATAAAGTCAATCGGCATTGGATCCGTTGCAGTCACGCGTACGGGGATTTCGGTCTTCAAACCGCCTGCTTCTACCAGAAGTTTCCCTTCTCCGCCTGATACAGGAGTCAGGTAGCCGTCAGTGCCAACCGAAAAATTGGGCGCGGCAGTTGTCAGGCTGGCTTTGCCGGTCAGGTCAATTCGCTGCCCGTCGGTGGTTATCCCGGTCACAAGCACACGACGTGCGTCCCGGATTGATCCCAACGTGAGTTCAGCAGGGTAGACTTCCAGACCACTGAATGCACGTTCGGCCGACTTCGCGGTGCCGGAGGGTTCCTGTGAGAAAACGGAGGGAAGCAGCAGGCTGGTAAGCACCAGTCCCGCCAGGCTGATTCGCAAAGAGTTCAGCATCATAACCTCTGCCATAGGGAAGGATGAGTGAGCAACATTTCCAATGCCGTTCGGAGATGTTTCAGGTAGGAATACGTAAGGATATCGGCTCGAGTGGCAGTTTGCGAGGCTGTTCAGCAGTCAGACACTGAAAACGCTCAACCAAACAAAACGGTTCCAACAGTTGTGCCAGCTTTTGCCGTCATTTTTTTGCGTAATGCTTTCCGCAAACCGTGCTTTCTTCGCTGGATTTTTTCACTGAATCGCGATTTTTGGCGACGGAAATTCTTCCGCCTCTGGTCATTTTGTGAAGATCTGTCAGGATGCTTAGAGCTTATGCCTGATCGTACCCGCACAATCTCCGTATGCGTCGCCAGTCGCTGCGGTCTTGTGACCCTGCATTCTGCCGGAAAGGAAATCATCCATGTTTCAGGATTTTCTCTCTCAAGTAAGATTGCCCTCTGGGCGTTCTTCCGGGCGTTCTACTGCTGTTTTCGGTCCCATGGCATTATTCAGATTCTGTGTACTACTGCTCATGTTGCCTGAGATTGTTGATCTGAGCCCTGTCGTCATGGCACAGGATCAAAATCCGGGGGAATCATTTTTAAACTTTGTGAAAAACTCGGCAGCCAGTCTGCGAGCGTCAGATGCCGTCCCGAAAAATACAGACGACTGGAGTCAGCGTCGTGCATTGCTGAAAACACAATTGGAGGCTGCCTGGGGCGGTTTCCCATCGGAACATGCTCCACTCGAAGCCAGGATTCTCGAAAGCCTCGAGCGGCCCGATTATCGGATCGAAAAGATTGTCTTTCAGACATTCCGCGGTGTCTGGATGACTGCCAATGCCTGGGTTCCGAAATCAAACGGCAGGCATGCGGCCGTCCTGTGTGTGCACGGTCATTGGCCAGGCGCGAAACAGGATTCTCATGTGCAGGCGCGGTGCGCAGGGCTTGCAAAACTTGGTTTTTTTGTGCTCGCTGTGGATGCGTTCGGTGCTGGCGAACGGGCTATCGGAAAGAAGCTCGGGGAGTATCACGGCGAAATGGCAGCAGCGACTCTCTGGCCCGTGGGAAGACCACTTAGTGGGATACAGGTCTACGAAAATATGAGGGCTGTCGATTACATGGTCTCCCGTCCCGAAGTAGACGCCGATCGCATCGGTATCACCGGCGCCAGTGGCGGCGGTAACCAGTCGATGTATGCCGGAGCCTGGGACGAACGCCTGAAAGCTGTGGTCCCTGTCTGCTCCGTTGGAAATTACCAGGCTTATCTGGGGGCAGCTTGCTGTATGTGCGAGGTTGTTCCGGGCGTATTAACATTCACCGAAGAGTCGGATGTTCTGGCAATGGTTGCGCCCAGGGCCCTGCTGGTGGTCAGTGCTACACGAGACGCATTTCAGTTTTCTGTCGGTGAAGCCCGGAAGTCAATCAATGCAGCGCAGCCTGTTTTCCGGTTATTCGAAAAGGAGTCATCAATTCGCCATGAGGTATTCGATTCCCCACATGATTACAATCAGCCCATGCGCGAGGCAATGTATGGCTTCATGACACTGCACCTGAAAAATCAGGGTGATGGGGCTCCTGTTTCTGAACCAGAATTGCACCTGGAAGAGCCAGAGGCACTGCGTTGTTTTCCTGGCGAATCCCGTCCTGATCAATGGGTGACTCTTCCGCAGTTTGCTGCTCGAGAGGCTGGGATCCTGCAGGCGCGTCACAGTCTCCCAAAGTCCGGTCCACTGTCACCAGAAGATCGTACAGAACGCAGAAACAGGCTCGCTAAAAACCTTTGTGTTGCTCAGGAGTCTGAAACAAAGGCGAATGTCGTCAGTATGTCACAGAACGAGAAAATTCTGCGTATCTTTCCAGAACCCGGGATCTCCCTTGAACTCAGTGTTAAAGACCCCCCGGGTGCTCAACCGGCCGAAAGTACTCAGCGACGCACCACGCTTGTCATCACCGCAGACGGGGAACAACACCCGTCTCTGATCAATCTCAAAGACGCGGCGATCAAGGCCGGAGAGCGTGTCGCAATCCTGGAACTGCGAGCGACCGGTCGATATGCATGGCCTTCCGATCGAATTGGTCGAGCTCCCGATCATAACACGGCCGAATGGTCCATCTGGATTGGACGCCCTCTTCTGGGGCAGTGGGTTGGTGATATTCATACTGCTGTGACAGCACTGCTCAGCGAGATCGAAAAACCCGGAACCGGAGTTCATCTGGCTGCTCATGGCCCGGCCGCACTCGCCGCACTCGCCGCTGCAGGGCTTGATGATCGAGTCGCAGAGGTGACAGTCCATGGACTCACCTCGACTTTTGTGTCTGATAAACCTTATCAGCAACAACGATTGGGCATGTTTCCCAACGCAATTCTGCGAGACGTCGGGGACGTCATTCATATCGCCTCACTCATCGCTCCCAGACCACTAAGGATTCAGTCACCGGTAGACCCGCAGGGCGAACCCCTCAGCACCAATTCGGCAAAGGCTGCCTTTCACAATCTGGAGATCCTGTATCAAAATTCGCCCGAGGGTTTTTCAGTGTCTGCCGACAACTGATCACGCCCACCTGCATTGCAGATTCCAGCCGCAAACTCGACTCACTGGTCGTGGACTGCTCTCACTCATTCAGAAGAAGATGCCGCAGTTTTCCTGCGATGTCCGTGTCAATAGCCGTTCCCGAGTGATCTGGACGTTGCCGAGTGTGTCGTTGGTGACTACGATGCACGTGACTTTGGAGGCAAACTTCTCTCTGCTGACGCCCTGCCCCCACGTTCGTTGGAAACCGTGTTTACTCGACTGACAGATCCGGAAAAAACCATGATAACTGCAGACGAATCCGACAAGAAAAATCCCACGCCGCCTAAAACAGCACTCGCAACTCTTGGTGGCGGCTGCTTCTGGTGTACTGAAGCCGTGTTTCTTCGAGTTCGAGGTGTAAAAAAGGTCGTCAGCGGCTACACCGGCGGTACAAAAAAAAATCCGACGTACAAGGACATCTGCACAGGACTGACTGGGCACGCTGAAGTGATTCAGATTGAGTACGATCCGTCAGTAGTGACCTTCGAGCAGATTCTCGATGTCTTCTTCTACACCCACGACCCGACCACAAAAAATCGTCAGGGCGCCGACGTTGGTACCCAGTACCGCTCCGCTGTCTTCTATCATGACCAGACTCAGAAAGAGACCACAGAGAAGATCATCGCAGAACTGAATAAGTCCGGGGATTTTGATGACCCAATCGTCACAACGATCGAGGAAATGAAAGTCTTCTATCCGGCAGAAGATTACCACCAGGATTACTTTTCCCAGAATCCATCCAACCCGTACTGTATGGCCGTCGTCGGACCAAAGGTCTCCAAGTTCCGCAAACGCTACAAAGAACTGCTGAAGAAAGACGGCGAAGAGTAACGCTGCTGAGGTACTGTTTGGCTAAAATACAGCATCAGCCTCGAACGGTCGAGGCTGGCTGTATTCGGGGCCGGATGTTTCCCTTGCCATTGTCGACTATCGATTGCCCGCGGCCTGTGCTTCCAGCAACCGGATCCACGGAGCAACATAATGTCCGTTGTCGTGGAAGGTGCGGCCGCTGACAAGGTTGCCATCAATCACGCACGGTTCGTTCACAAAAATCCCGCCGCAAACTTCCAGATCAAATCGGCATTTCATCACTGTCGCCATCCGACGGCCCCGCACACAGTCAGCATAGGCGGGAATCTCAACACCATGACAGACACTGGCTATCGGTTTGCCGGTCGAAAAGAAATGGCGAGTGATGCGAACAAGGTCCTCGTCGTAGCGAATGTACTCAGGTGCTCGACCGCCAGAAAAAAGTATCCCGGCATACTCCTCTTCACGAACCTCTCGAAACGCTGCATCTGCTTCGATGGAGTAGCCTTCCCACTCCTTTGTGATCGTCCAGCCAGGCTTCACTTCGTGTAATACCATCTGATAACGGCGTTTCTCCGGGGCCGCGACAATCGGCTGAAATCCCGCCTCTACCAGTCGATAGTACGGATACATGGTGTCCAGAGTTTCCGTCGCATCGCCAACAATGATCAGAACTTTGCCCAGACTCATCGCGTGTGCTCCGATTTTCGCCAAAAAATAGACTGCTGCTGGAGTTCTGCAAAACAGAATGCACGCAAAACCTGGGTCACATCAGGTCAGACCACTCTCTGAGGCTTTCAGTCGTTCTTCACGGTCAAAGGCCAGTAGTGCAGTTATCAATTCTCCCATGTCCCCCTGAATAATCCGGTCCAGCTTGTAGAGTGTCAGATTGCAGCGGTGATCCGTCAAACGGTTTTGAGGAAAGTTATAGGTTCGAATCCGCTCACTACGGTCCCCGGATCCCACCAAAGTTCGACGGGCTTCCGATCGCTCTGACTGCTGCTTCTGCTGCTGCATCTCCAGAATTCGGCTGCGGAGTACTCGCATCGCCTTTGCACGGTTCTTGTGCTGGCTTTTTTCGTCCTGACACTTTACCACAATTCCAGTCGGTAAGTGAGTGATCCGAACGGCACTCTCCGTCTTGTTTACCTTTTGCCCTCCCGGACCGCCGGCGCGCATTGTGTCTACTTGAAGATCTTCCGGACGAATATTCACTTCCACTTCATCTGCTTCTGGAAGCACGGCAACGGTGGCCGCACTGGTGTGCACCCGCCCCTGTGTTTCTGTCTCTGGAACTCGCTGTACACGATGTCCGCCACTCTCAAACTGCAACGCATGAAAAGCACCATCACCAGTGATCGAAAAGACGACTTCCTTCAACCCGCCAAGTTCGGTCGGACTGAATTCCAGTACCTCTGTCTTCCACCCTCGCTGTTCACAAAAGGCCATGTACATGTCGTGCAGGTCCTTAGCGAACAACGCGGCCTCATCACCGCCCGTCCCGGCACGAACTTCCATGATGCAGGCCCCGCGTGTGATCGAGTCTCCGGCAGTGGCCATATCTTCCAATTCGACCGAAAGCTCTGCCTTCTGGGCCATTAACTGAGCCAGTTCTGCCTTGGCGTACTCGCGAGTTTCATGGTCCGTCTCTTCAGAGACCATCATCCGAGCAGCTCCGATGTCGTCTTCCAGAGAGTGAAAGCGACGAACAGCGTTGGCAATCCGTACCAGCGTTCCTAACTCTTTCTGGATATCCAGCATCCGGCTGACGTTCGTCAGAATATCAGGATCCTGCAACTGCTTTTCCAACTCGGCGTATCGAGCAGCCTGGCGTTCAAGTACAGGAAACATAAATTCTCTCCGAGGCGACAGACGGACTCACACATCGGATTGCATCAGAGTTCGAGTTGCAACCCACAGGCCAATGGCAAATTTGGTACGTATACAAAACAACAGGGCGTGCGCGGAAATTCCACGCACGCCCTGCTGGGTTTGTCATGCAAAAGGTTGCTACTGAGCAGCGTCTTCCTTCTTGCCCCACTTGTACTTCTTTGTGAACTTTTCCACGCGACCGGCAGAGTCCACGAATTTCATCTTACCAGTGTAAAACGGGTGAGATGCCGAGGTGATTTCGATTTTGAATAACGGATATTCCTGTCCATCTTCCCACTTCGTCATCTCCTTCGAACGAATCGTGGAATTGATCAGGAACCGTGTTCCCGTCGAAGTGTCCATAAACACAACTGGACGATACTCCGGGTGAATATTCTTTTTCATCAATCCGACTTTCCGAGGGTGCGACCCATCGAGTGGCAAGTACACCCGAAGCTTACTCACACCTAAAAAACCGCAGAAAGAGCTGCGGGAACTCTGGTTTCAGCACTCCGGCCGAAAACGAAGGACGATAGTGTAAACCTGTGGGCCCTGATCGGCAAGCAAAAAACAACCCTTGACCAATTCCCGTGCTGTTTTTTCCCTTTTCACGGCCCCGTGCACAGACCGCTTCGTCCTATCGTACTTTGCGTGGCCGCGTAAAGACCAAAGATCTTTGCCCTTTACTTCCGATTCCAGGAAAAGGACTCAAGTGTCCTGATTTTTGCCTTCTGCCGGAACATGTTTCCTCGTTCAAACGAACCCCTATGCCAAGCACTCTGGAAGCGCCCGCTTGAATCTTCGCTCGGGCCTCCCATCGCTCGGTGCCAGCCACCCACATCTGCATCTTTTTTCCAATGCTCCTTCCCCAGTCCATTTTTTCGCAAGCTATGCTTCCGCAAACACGTCGGTACTGGCCACTGTGCGCAACCCGAACACAATTCAACTCAAGTGCCACCCACCGCAATTCAACTCAAGAATTCAACTCAAGTGCCACCCACCGGGCAACGGAACGTGCAGTCAAGGTGCAGGTCATTTAGGGTGCCACCCACGTTGAGAACCATCGCAGTGAGGATTTAATTAAGGGTACAACCCATAAATTCCCGAGGTGCCTCAAGCCTTTTGACAGGGTGTAGCCACCAGAGCGATTCGAAATCGCCAACCAATGTCCACTGATATCACCAGCTATGGGTTGTTTTCCTGTGCGAGTGATGGCTGTCGCGATAGAGAGATAGGAAATAAGGGGCGGCGTGGAAGCAGTTCAGGGTGTGCTAATCCCGACGCGTTTGTAACAGTTGTTCCGAGCGGTCAGTCTGCAGCAAATTTCAGGGTTATTCCAAGGGGTCTGATTTGAAAGGCATTTTATGAAGTTGGCGATTACCCCACGATTTGCTCGAACCGCTACACTATGGCTTGGCTGGCTTGTTCCTCAGATAATGCTCCTTGGAGCATGTCTGACTGGAGATCGAGTTCTGACGCCTTGTCAACTCCTGAAACTGCCGGGATTCTATCTTCCGGCGGACAACACGACAGAGAAATCTGTTAGCCCACTTGATAGCAATCCATCGCTGACTGACCTTGTGCTCTGTTACCCCAGCACTCGGCACTTCATCGCTGAAGAATGGCTGGAAGGAAGAATGCCACGCTGGCAGCCAAACAGTTTTTGTGGATCTCCGTTAGCATGGATTTCCTTTTCTCCCCTCGAATTCCTACACGTCCTGTTCCCATCTCCGGTGACCCTTGCATACCGGCAATTGCTTGAAACGTTGATTCTTGCCTCGGGAACATGGTATTTTGCTTCGCGTTCGCTGAAATTCTCTTATTGGGTGGCAGCGACTATCAGCTGGTGCTCTCCATGGATTGGTTTCATGACCATCTGGCAGGGGTACCCATTGACGCCGCCCGTTATTTTTTTTCCGTGGCTTCTCTGGTCGTTGGACCAACTGGTCCGAGAGCCATCCGGCGCCCGTTCATTGCCGTTGGTCCTTTTTAGTCTGCTGACAATTGTTTCTGGTGCCCCTGATATCGCAGGGCTTGTGCTTCTGACCGTCGGTTTGCGCCTGATTTACCATGTAATCCTCCAGTTTGTTGAAACCCGGGATAGGCTCGCGGTTGGCAGGCTGCTCTTCCATGCGTCATTGGCATGGATGGCTGCATTTTTCATCTCCGCCCCATTTCTGCTTCCGTTGGCGGAGGCTGTTACAGACGGCTCGCGGATGCAGGCAAGAGCCGCAGGAAGTGAGGAGCGACCGCCAGAGGGCCCTGCGGCACTCACAAGGCTGATGATTCCCGAAATCGACGGCGGAAGTCGAGCTGGGTTTCCATGGATTGGTGGCACAGGCAATCTCCTGGAGAGCTCCAGTGGGGCCTATGCTGGTCTATTTCTTCTCCTGGCGGCCGCTCCAATTGCGTTTTTGAGTTCCCATCGAAGTCGTGAAGTCCTGTACTGGCTGGCGTTGCTGATCCTGTCGCTGGGTTGGTGTATCAATCTGCCGGGGCTTATTGCGGCGTTTCAACTACCTGGCCTGACCATGCTTTCTTTCAACCGCTGGACTTTTGCCTCGGCGTTTTCACTGCTGATTCTTGCGGGAATCGGACTGGAAGTTCTTGCCGAATACCCGTCTCGGGTTCGTCGAATTGCACCTGTACTTTTTGCGATGAGCATTGGAATAGCAGGCGGATGTATCCTGAGAATCATCGATCCCATGACTCCGGCAGTGGCTTCGCTTTCAGGGGCAATTCGAGAGGGGAGATTCTCATGGCTTACGGATCAGGATATTCCCGAAGTGATCTGGAACTTTCGCCTGATCTGGATCGTCGCCGGGACGGCCTCCCTTGCTGCCGCAACTTTCTGGCTGCTGCCTTTCACAGGTTGGACGCAGTCTCGCAAATTCAGAACTGCGGTTTCGCTCTTTCTTGTGCTGGACCCATGGTATTTCGCATTACAACAGACGCGTCAGAGCGAACGCGCAATTTATTTTCCAGCGGTTCCTGCGCTTGAATTCGTAAGAAAAAAGGGCGAAGGACGGATACTGGGAGTTGACTGTCTCCCTCCAAATCTGAATGTCATTGCGGGACTACGCGATATTCGTGGATACGATGCCATTGATCCTGCTCGGATCGTTCGCCTGCTGAAATCTGCAGAAGAACCGTCTGCAGAAAATCCACCATATGCAGCGACGCAGCATTTTCGGCCAAAGTTCTCAGAGGCCCCCGGGGGTAAACTGCAGGTTCCTCCAGTTCTAAATCTCCTGAATACTCGGTTTCTCATCTTTCGCCGGCCTCCGCCGGATATCGGCGAGACAATCTTTCAGGACTCGGACTACTGGGTAGTGGAAAACTCTGCGGTCGTTCCACGTGTCTTTGTACCGGCGCGGATCGAAGTATCCAACGATGAGATTGCATTGGAAAAGCTACAGCGGGACGATTTTAATCCAGCCCAGTTGGCATTTGTCTCCGAGATGATTGAGATGTCCTCAGGGCCATGTCGCGGTTCCGGAGAGGTCGTCCGCGAAACCCCCGAGGAACTTCAGATCACGGCACATATGGAAACGCCGGGAGTGTTAGTGATCAGCGATTCCTGGAATCCCGGATGGACAGCCACTGTAAACGGCGAGCCCCGCCCCATCCTGTGCTGCAATACTGCAATTCGAGGCTTGCAGCTGCCAGCCGGCACGCACCACGTTGTCATGCGATATCAACCAGTTTCTCTCCCCCTTGCATGGCGTCTCATGACAATTGGCCTCCTCGTGTGCCTTGCGCACTGCCTCTTCTGCTCTGGTGCCTTGTTGGCCAAATCGTAATGCGCAACGCAGATGTTACCCACCGCGATTTTGCATAAAAGTCGTGGTTTGGCTCTTCAAAAGATTTTGCCACAAAGTAGCGGCAGTTGCTGCAATCGCTCACGATTCGCAAAGAACTGCGTTCATGCCTCGTACTCAGTGATGGAAAACAATCACCAGTGCCGTGTGGGTTAAAGTTGCTAGTACCCTGTTGAATTGTTAGACTTACTCCGTAAGATTGTCTGGCGCTGGATTTTTTCGGCACGGAGGCATCAGCCCATCTCACTTCCGGGTTTTTTCCATGCCACGACTCAATCGCTCCGAAATATGCTCCACCGAGGAAGTACAGGTATTTCACCTGGTCAACCGTTGTGTTCGCAGAACACATCTGTGCGGTCACGATCAGAAAACTGGTAAAGACTTCTCCCATCGAAAAGAATGGATTCGTCAG
>CAIQIE010000112.1 GCA_903871805.1 uncultured Planctomycetaceae bacterium
ACCTTCCCGATTGCAGTTTCTGGGGTTATCAGTGGTACTGAGCAAAAGCGTGTCTGGTTTCGAGGAACGGCAGGTCAGAAAATTGTGGCTGATCTGGAAGCAAAAAGGATTGGTTCCAGACTGGATCCCGTTGTGGAAATCCGTAATCAGTCCGGAGGGCCCCTCGCCATTCAGTGGCAACAGGCGGACCTGAAAGGCGACGCAAGAGCGGCGGCCGTCATCCCCGTGGATGGTTTGTATTTCGCCGAAGTCCACGATCTGCAGTTCGCAGCAGCGGGCGGCAGTTCCTGGAGACTATTTCTGGGCGACCTGCCTCCTTCCGCCATTGCCTTTCCATCAGCAATCTCGGCCGCAGACACGGGCGTCCGCACGGCCGGAAAGGATGCCGTGTCAGAGTCCGTAGCCATTCGCAAAACTGGGGGTGGTCTGACAGCGGCGAATGGTGTCTCCATACTGCCTATTCCCGCATTGCGAGTCGAACCAGGAACGCATGTGGTTGAACCATTAGAAGGTACGTTTGCCGCCGAACCAGTCGACGCCACATTCACGGCGGCCCCCTTCCCGGCCCTGCTGATCAGTGGCAGAATCGCTGCTCCAAAAGAAACTGACATTGTTAATATCAAGGTGACTCCCGGGCAGACACTGCATTTCTCAACAGCAGCCCGTCAGATCGGCTCGCCGCTCCGCGGGCTGCTGATGCTGTACAATGGTGAAAACCTCGTCGCTCAAAATGACGGAGAAGCCGGGCTGAATGATGCGGCCTTCGCCTTTGCTGTTCCCGATGGCGTTGCGCAACTGCAATTGCGAATTCGCGATGTCAACCTGAAGGGCTCAGCCGATAGTGTCTACCGAATTCAGGTTTCCCGAACAGATCGTCAGGCCTTTCTGATGACAACACGGGACGGAGCCCTGCGTCTGCCAGTCAATGGATCTGTTCCACTTCGCGTTTCGGTCATTCGCCAGTCGCCGTCCTTCCGTTACACCGGACCAATTCGCCTGACGACTCAGGGTTCGCGGGGACTGACACTGGTTCCTGATGTGATTCCGGCAAGTGACAAGGATCAGGAGGTCTTACTGATGGTCACGCGGTCGGCCGCGCTTCAATCCGCAGACAGTCCTGGGCAGAGCCTGCGAATCGAGGGTCGAACCGAAGGTGCCGAACCGGCGTATGCCACAGCTCTGCAGGTGCAGGCAGAAGGCATCCCGGGAAATGCACTGACGGTTCCCGGCGAGACGCTGGTCACGGGACCGGCGGACGCTGTTCAGGCAGCGATCGTACCGGACGGAATTCCGCCCATTTTGTTTCGCGGTCTGACCACTTCTCTGCCTGTCAGAGTTCTGCCACTGGCAGAAAATATTCCGGGATTCGTTCGATTTGAAATGCTGACCACAGAACCGCTCAGGAAAGAAGACCCCAATCGCCCAGATTCACCAAACAAGCCCCTCGTACGACTGAATGATTTTCAATTTGGGACCGTTTCTCAGGGAGTCATTCCGTTGAAGCTGATCGTGCCATTGGATACGCCATCGTCCGTAATCGAGGGCGTCCTTGTGGGCGAGCTGGTTGCTCAGCCACTGGCTGTTGCAGCCAGTCCGGGAATCTTCAGCGCCCCCCTGCGATTTGCCATTGAGAATGCCACGGCCACAACGGCACCGGCAGAGCCTGTCAAAGGGAAAAAGGCCACGGCGGTTGCTATTCCTGTCACAGTGAAGAGGCACCCCCTGTTTTTGGAAGCCGTGAGTGTCGTGATCGACGGGGTTCCGGCGGGATTTACCGCCGCACCGGTCTCCATTCCCGCGGATCAGACGAACGCGGCGTTGTCAATTGCAATCCCGGAAGCGGCCGCTGCTGGTGATGTCCCCAATTTGACACTGCGGGTACTTTCGGCTTCCGGTGAGCCCATTCAGACGGGGATTCCTGTTCGACTGGTGGTGGAATAAGCAAAATCGTGTAAAGTGCCGCTGCACGGCGTGCGGTTTGCTAAGGTAACAGTGACCGCATCAGGGGCTGGGCAAAATGCAGGCACTCGCGGGGACCGGGGCGGTCGTCAGGCATGATTCCAGAAGTCAGTCTGATTGCGACGTTCCAGGTGACTCCTCGAGTGCGATGTAGAGAATGTTTTTGTGGAACGAAAAGGGATTTGCCCTGCCAGCAAAATGGGGCCGATCCAACGTGATTCTTAGAAATCGAAAAAGAGGAAACAATGGCTGAAATTCGTAAGGGCGCTGTCGCTCTGAAGGGCAATCCTGTTGATCTGGCGGGTGCGGCATTGACAGTTGGGACAAAAGCACCCGAGTTTTCGCTGCAGGGCACAGGCCTTGAAGAGGTCACACTCGGAGCAAGCACTGGAAAGACACGGATCATTGCCACGATCCCGTCGCTGGACACATCCGTGTGTCATTTGGAAACAAAGAAGTTCAACGAACAGGCTGCCGCGCTGCCGAACGTGGAAATTCTTGTCGTCAGCATGGATCTTCCTTTCGGTCAGAAGCGGTGGTGTGGAGCCGAGGGTGTCGATAAAGTCAAAACACTCAGCGCCCATCGCTGCTCAAAGTTCGGTGAAGACTACGGCGTGCTGATCAAAGGCGGTCCGCTCGATCGCTGTCTCTGCCGCGCCGTGTTTGTCATCGATGCTCAGGGCACTGTTGTGTATGCAGAATACTGCTCCGATATTACAGAACATCCGAACTATGACGCGGTGATGGCTGCCGTAAAGTAGTGCCGAAGACGGTGTCGCAGCATCGAGGCCTTCCTGAGGCGGTTTGATCCGCAGCAATGGTGGCCTCGGTGCCTGATTCCGGTGTGTGTGTCGTTGCCGGAAGCTGCCAGGAGTACGGCGCGTCCTGGGGCCTGGAAATGGCACAACCACAGCAATGGGCCGCATGCTTCGAAGTGTGATTGCCAGATCAACAGACCGCGACCAGGAATGTGTCATGGCGTTAGGCAGTCGCAGCATGTTTCAGGATGGCCGAAATCCGCTGCAGCCAACGTGAACATAAGCTGACTGCCAGGCAGTGCCTCCACGTGTTCGTTCTGCGCTGAACATCTGGTGCAACACAAATCGCGGCATCAGGGAATTTTTTCGTATCGGTGGCCGATTCACCGTTTTCACTGTGCACAGTGTTCCTGCGTTGTTCAAAGTCCGCCAGCGTTTTTCTGTATTCTGCCGAGTTCTGCCACTCATCATCGCAGCGGCCGATCAGGGCGAAGACGACATAATGATCGACACAGCGACAGGACGCGTTCAATTTCTCACCGACGCACAGGAATTCTGACTCGGCCGAAACAGTCCACGCGATTAGTTCAATGACCACTCGCAATCGTTTTTTCAATTCCATTGATTCCTCTGGATGGCATGGCCTCGGTCCATCCACGACATCCTGACGACACAACGTCGTCACAGAAAGATTTTCAGATGTCTGCAGGGTTGACCGTGCGTCAATTTGGTTCGCTGAAATGCAGCGTGGTCGAAGATCGGGACGTTCAAAATCCGCCTCTTCTGGTCATTTTGAACCATGGTTTTGGTGCGTCCGGCGAAGATCTTGTCGACTTTGGTCCATGGTTGATGGATGGCAGTGCAACGCTGACGGCCGGCTGTCGCTTCGTCTTTCCGGAAGCGCCAATTGATCTAAGTTCCCTTGGAATGCCGGGAGCACGCGCATGGTGGCCAATCAATATGGCGAAACTTGCAGAGATTAACCAGACACAGAACTTCGAAGAACTAACGCGGCTCAATCCCCCCGGAATGGACAGGGCCACATCCCTGCTGGAGCACACCATACGGGAAATGCAGCGCGAGTGGGGATATTCGGACGCAGCCTGTGTGATTGGCGGGTTTTCACAGGGCGCCATGGTCAGCACAAATCTGATTCTTGAAACCGGCCTGCAACCTGCGATGCTGGCCCTGTTCTCCGGCACACTCCTGAATCGTGAACGCTGGGCTCAACTCGCGGATGCACATCCCGGTTGTCAGGTGCTCCAGTCACACGGAGACCAGGACCTGCTCCTTCCCAGAGAACCCGCCATCGATCTGAGTCAGTTGTTAAGCAATGCGGGGTTTGAGGTGGAATTCCTGACGTTTCGCGGGCCACACACAATTCCCATGCAGGTGCTTTCACGCTTTCGTGAGCGGCTGGAAGAAATTGTTGAACGACTTTAATTCGCAAATGTCAATGCTGGAAAACGGGCCTTCAAAGCGAACGGCCAGGCAGGCTGCGGAAAGCGAAGTCATGACTGTACAGCGGATTCTTTGTCTGCGTCTGCCGAACTGGCCGATTCAGGCCCTGCGTCGAAGACTTCGACAATCGGGCCAGGACCAAACCGCTGTTGCACTGCATACACCGGTCAAAGATGCACCACAGATCGCGCCAGCAAAGTCCACAGTCAATCTGGATGACCTGCAGTTTCTCCGGGACATCTATCCGGCCGCACGCTCAGGGCCTGCGATCGTTGCCGTCAGCACCGACGCTTTTACGCAGGGTGTTCGACCAGGACTGCCGCTGGCCGAAGCCAGAAGCCTCGCCGTGCCCGTACAGCAGACTCGCCCAAAGCCGTCCCAGGGAAAACGGCCCGCACAGGCCCCAGAAGCTGCAGCAGCTGTCCTGTTTTATGAATGGAACTCGAATCAGGATCGACAGGAACTCACCGAACTCAGCGACCTTGCGCGACGCTTTGCCCCAATTGTCGGGTTGGATGAAATGCCGATGCCGGATTCGCTGCTGCTGGATATTACCGGATGTGCTCCGCTCTTTGGCGGAGAACCTGCACTGGGCCGTGAGCTCATTCGTGACCTCCGCCTTTCTGGATACAGCGGAATCGCAGCCTTCGCGGATTCGATTGCCGCCGCCTGGGCTTTCGCTCACTGGGAAGTCCCGCAAACGCCACACCGCGGGCGTGGTTCGCCAGCCGGGCTGGCTGCAACGCCTGTTGCAGGTATGGCTGGTCAGCCTGACTTTCCATGGCTACGAATTTCCCTGCCCGACCAGCAACTTCAGGACCTGCAGAATCTCCCACTGACGGCATGTCGCATGCCGGTCGCGGACCTGCAGATACTGCAGCATCTTGGGATCAGCAGCATTGGCCAGCTGCTGAAACTGCCCGTACCTGATCTCCCTTCGCGGCTCTCCGCGCAAGCCGTCCTTCGCACTCAGCAGCTTCACGGAGTGCGTCCGGAGGCGATCAACCCAATCCCGGAACTTAGTCCGATACGCAGTGAATGGTGTGCCGAATACCCCGCACAGGGACTTCGAGACTTGCAGTGGATCCTTGCAGGACTTTCGCAAAGCATCTCAGAACAACTGATCCAGCGCAAACGACTTTGCAGCACGATTGAGTGCGTCTTTGATATCGGAGAAGGAAAAACAGTAACGCTGACAAGCGGTCTTGTGAGACCAGAGGCATCCGCTGAACTGCTCACAGATGTGACGTCACTGAGACTGGAGTTTCTGGTCATACGATCCATAAGAAACCGGCGAACGTCGGATGAGGCCGGAAAACCGGAAGAGGGTGCCTCGGATTTTGCAGTTCTGGAAAACATCCCCGTTCATCGCGTCACGATGACCGTCAACAGTCTTGGCATTCCGCCCTCAAGGCAGCGAGACCTGTTTGGTGATGACGAACGAGTTTCCTGGACAGACGAGCTCTCGACACTGCTAAGTCGACTCAGCGGTCGACTTGGGGAAGAGAACGTCCGCTACATCACCGAGCGTCCGGACCCGCGACCGGAAATGAGCACGGTCAGTCAAAAATTTCCCGACGCCGCGCAGCCAGGTTCATCGCTGGCCACAGAAAAGCTACTCGCGGCCCTGACACAGCCAGATCGATCACCGTCAGGTGATGCTCAGCTGGCAGAGACGTCAGCACGCTCCCGTGTCAAAACCAGTCGCGGCAGCACAGCGAAAGTCAGTCAGGCAATGCAGCGCAGCGCAGGGCAGACCAGCCACGGACAATCCATTGAAATCGCCTCCAAATTTAAGAAGAAACCAGTTCCGCCCACTGAAACGGGCCCTCCGAGACCCATTCGTCTTTTCGCAGAACCCATTGACATTAGTGCAGCATTTCACCAGAACAGCGCTGGCAGACAGTTTCAGCCGCCGGCGGGACAATCGACACATGAAGGCCTGGCGGCAGGCACTGACAACCGATCCCGACTTCAGCGGATCAATATCCGTGCGTTGGGCCAGACCTGGTCCATCGAACACTGGTCATTACCAGAGCGAATCCAGACAGGCTGGTGGACCGATTCGCCCTGTCATCGAGACTATTTCCAGGTAACGGACACCAGCGGCGGACGGCTCTGGATTTTCCAGGACCTCCAGAGCAGCAAGTGGTACCTGCATGGAATCTTTGACTAAATGGCCCGCTCCAGGTTGGTATCCGCCAGATCAATTTCTCAACACCAACAGCGTCCGTGGATATTCACGAACCAGTCTCCGTAACCAAATGTCGCCACCTGGCTTGCGACTTGCGGTGCATGGCACCTCGTCACTTGCGGCACCTGGTGCCGATTCGCTGCCCACCGGCTATTTTCTGGCCCCCCTCATTTTGGGGCGCGTAGGCAGGATTTGATCGAAATTTTGCAAACGCACTGAATTCCCGCCGGCGTTGGAGGGACGGGGTGTTCGTTTTCGACTCCCTGATAGACGCGGCCCGAGGGGAATTAGCGGCCCGAAAACGCTGGGGAAGATGGGGTTAATTTTGCGAAAAGAAACGACGTAAGCATTTCTCGCATTTGAGTTTGTGACTTACGGTGCCTGGCACCTGCGTGTTCCTGGGCACCTGCGTGTTCCTGTTCGTTTTCGACTCCCTGATAGACGCGGCCCGAGGGGAATTAGCGGCCCGAACACGCTGGGGGAAGATGGGAATTAATTTTGCGAAAAGAAACGACGTAAGCATCTCTCGCATTTGAGTTTGTGACTTGCGGTGCCTGGCACCTGCGTGTTCCAGCCCCGGCCCGGGAAAGTCGAATAATTGGCTTCTGCAAAATACCCTGTGTAGACTGCCCACAGATCAATTGTTGTTTTCGTATAACGGACTTCCCCACACAAGGTGCGCGCCCAGGTTGGGCGTGACCGATCGACCCGAACGGCGGTATCTCAGTGACGGACAATAGTGAAAAGTCCCCCACCACCGGGTGATCGTGGTCGTTCGTCCAAAGCCATGTCCAAGAGCAGACACCCGTTCCAGGAACAATCAGGCTGAAAATGATCCAGAATACGACGCCGATACAGGGCGTCACACACGAAACACTTGTATTTGAGCGTGAGATTCCTGCTCCCGTTGTCGACGTTTTCTCGGCATACGCGCAGCATGGAGCGCTCCATCAAACGACACGATCATTTACGACCGTGAAGAATTTGCTGAGGGGGGTCAAGACTGTTTTCGATGTGGCCCCAGGATTAACCCTGACATTCACGGCAATACACACTACCTGGAAATCGTTCCGAACCGACGGATCGTGTCGAGTGAAACTTTGTCAACGGGCGGCATAAGACTCGCGATATCACTGATAACGACAGAGTTCGGTGATTTGGGCGGGGCGACAAGACTGAAATGCACAATTCAAATAGCATCGTTCGTCGGCCAGGACATGATTCGCGGCTATGAAGACGGCAACAATGCCGCATTAAACGGTCTTGTCCGCCACTTTGCGTGACTTGCGGTGCATGGCACGTGGATTCCCCGCACCTGGATTCCCATGGCACCTGAATTCCTGCGCCTCGATTGCTGCGGCGACATCGATTTCGGACGGCCGCCCCACGCCGCAGATTCGCGCAAGTCATCTGCCAACCCCCGTATTCCGCCTCAATAATCGTTGAAAAGGGGAAAATCCTGGACAAACACCCCTCGGGTGGGTATACTTAGTGCCGCAATAAATGGAATTTCCCATAACGTCCCCCGGTGTTTAAACGAACATGCCCATCTCTCCATAGAATTACTCCGCCCCTACCCAATCTCAGCGCTCCATCTGCACCTGATTTCCTGTTTTTTAAGACTGCTCCTGCATCATGTCGACTTCCCGCGCCTCAGAGCATCTCACCGCAGTCCTGCAGCGTCTGGCTGGTCCACAGGCTATTCCCCGCGCTGACCAACTTGCCGCAGTAGAAGCCGTACTTAAACCTGCCGCGCGCGTGCTTGTGGTCCAGGCAACCGGCTGGGGCAAAAGTGCCGTGTATTGGGCTGCAACCACCGCGCTGCGAAAGGCTGGCGGCGGAACCACACTGGTCATCTCCCCTCTGCTTGCACTCATGCGAGATCAAGTGGCCGCAGCCGGCAGAGCCAACCTCCGGGCAGAAAGTATAAACAGCACCAATATCGACGAATGGGATCCCATTTTTCAGGCTCTTGAAGACAACCAGCTCGACGTGTTGCTCGTTTCGCCCGAACGACTTGGCAACCCGGCCTTCGCAGCACGGCTCCCCCAACTGCTCGCAAAAACGTCCCTCATTGTGATTGATGAAGCCCACTGCATCAGTGACTGGGGGTTTGATTTTCGTCCCGATTATCAGCGACTCGCTCGCTCACTCCTCGCTGCCCCCAATGCCGCTGTCCTTGCCACCACCGCGACAGCCAACCAGCGAGTCACGGATGACGTCCGCAAACAGTTGGGCCACGGTACCGCCGTCTTTCGCGGTACTCTCGCCCGCACCTCACTTCGACTCTCCGTCATTCCCGGACTCTCCGCTGCAGAACGTTTTGCATGGATCGCCGACGCCCTCACCACTCTGCCGGGCTCAGGCATCATCTATACGCTCACCGTGGCCGAAGCTGAACGGCTGGCCGGATTTCTCCGTGCATGCGGTTTCGATGTCCCGGCCTACACCGGCCAGATAGAAACAGCTGACCGACTGCAAATTGAGCAGCAACTGCGGAACAATGAGCTCAAGGCCGTCGTGGCCACCTCCGCACTCGGCATGGGCTATGACAAGCCTGACCTCGGATTCTGCCTCCATCTCGGCTCCCCGGGCACTCCCGTCGCCTACTACCAGCAGATCGGCCGCGCCGGTCGTGCCCTCGCACACGCGGAAGCCATTCTGCTTCCGGGGACTGGCGATGAAGCGATCTGGGAGTATTTTGCAACGGCGAATATTCCCAATCAGGAAAACGCAGACCGTGTCCTGAAAGCTCTCGCAGGACAGCCACAGTCGGTCGTGGACCTTGAAGCCGCGACGGCAATCCGCCGCGGACGCCTCGAAGCACTCCTTCGCATCCTGGCTGTGGATAACGCCGTCAAAAAGGACGGCAGCAAATGGGTCGCCACTGGACGACCATGGATCTACGACGCACGAAAATGGGACACACTGATCGCGGGACGCAACGAAGAAGCCGGGCTGATGCGCAATTATGCCCACGGGCGTGGCTGCCTGATGGCATACCTCCAGCAGGCACTCAGCGATCCCAATCCAGCCCCCTGCGGCAAATGCTCTGTCTGTACCGGACAGCTCCCGGAGCCCGGCACCCACCCCTCCGCGAACGCAATCCACCAGGCCCGCAACTTCCTCCGCCAGCAGGACGTGATCTTCGAACCTCGAAAAATCTGGCCCAAAGGCTGCGCTCGCAAAGGAACCATCTCCGCAAAGCTGGCCACGCGAGCTGTCGCCTTCGCAGATGACCCGGGCTGGACCGAGGAACTGGAAGAACTCGTACGCAGTGGGCTGACGGTCATCCCCTCTGATCTGCTTGATGGAGCTATCAGCCTGTTGCAGCGCTGGAAAACCACCTGGGAACACCGCCCGGCACTGATCATGCCGGCCCCGGCGATCGACAGCGAAATGCAGGGCAACCGACAACTGGCCACGCACCTCTCCAGCATCGGCAGAATACCACTGCTTGACTCCTTCTCATGGCAAGGTTCCGCCTGTCCGGAGAACCTCCCGAGCACCTCACATGTCAACCATCTGGAAAAGACGATTCGCCTGAAGAATTTCCCCACCCCGCCGGCCGGCCCCGTTCTTCTCTGTGCGACCACCGCCCGCAGTTGCTGGACGCTGACCCTTGCCGCAACGCTGCTCACTGAAGCCGGCGTGCAAAGTGTCATGGCACTGGTCCTGCACAGACGCCCGTAGCCCGGGAAGCGGCGCTCCCCGATCGTTTCATAGCTCACATCGGTCGTATGCGTCCCTTTGACTTCAGGTCTCGGGTTGGTTTCCGGTGCCTTGCACCTCGTGTAACGCAGATCCGAATGGAAAGTCTGGGCAGAGAAGCCTCAATGGGGTAACTCTCGCGGGCATTTCAGGTTCTGGCTGGCACAATTTTCCGGACCGAGGCAGGTCCATTTGACTTCCCCTTGACGGCTCATGATAATCAAGGGAGGAAAATTGTGTCTTTTTGATGAATTTCAGTGTGGATGTAACAGCTTGTCCCTTCTCACGAAGAAAATTCCGCTGTACCTGACGCAGGAAGAGCGAGAAGGCCTCCGGGCCGCTGGTCGCTTCAATGCATCGTTGATGGACTTTTTGCGTCCTCACGTTGTTGAAGGCGTCTCGACAGAGAAGCTGGATCGGCTCGCGTACACGTACACCATGGATCATGGGCACACGCCTGCCTGCCTGAACTACAAGGGCTATCCAAAAACGATCTGCACCAGTGTCAACGAGGTGGTTTGCCATGGCATCCCCAACACTCGCCCACTGAAATCAGGCGACATTATCAACGTTGACATTACATCGATTGTCGAAGGCTGGTACGGCGATCAGTCAGAAACGTTTTTTATCGGGGAAGTCAGTACGGCGGCGAAGCGGCTGGTACAAACAACATTTGATGCCCTGTTCGTCGGGATTCATGCATCGAAGCCGGGGGGCACCGTCACAGAAATTGGCCGTGCCATTCAGGCTTTTGCCGCTCAGGCGGGGTATTCGGTTGTGCGGGAGTATCAGGGACACGGCATTGGCCGTGACTTTCATCAGGAACCAGGCATACCACATTATCCACAGCTGACGTCCAACAGAGATTTACTGCGTCCCGGAACATGTTTTACCATTGAACCGATGCTGAATATGGGCACGTGGGAAACAAAATTGGACAAGAAGGATAAGTGGACGGTTCGCACCAAAGACGGGGCATTATCTGCTCAGTTTGAACACACGCTGCTCATGACAGAAACAGGTCCCGAGATTCTGACGCTCACCAGGGGCGGACCGCAGGAAGGCCACAAATTCTGATATCGTGTAAAGTGTCTGCGGTAATGCAGTTACAAAGAAGCGGCACATGGTTTTTTCGGTTGTGCCACCACTGGCGGCTGTTCTTTTAACCTCTTGTAATATGACATCTACTGAAGAAATTCTGCAGCAGTGTGAGACCCGAATCGGATACGAATTTCGGGACAAGGCACTTCTGCGTCGATGTCTGACCCACAGCTCATCCGCAGAGACTCGGCTGGATTCCAACGAAAGGCTGGAATTTCTGGGAGATGCTGTTCTGGGCCTGTTGATTTGCGAGCATCTGTTTCAGTTGTATCCGGATCAGCGTGAGGGCCAGCTGACCCAGATGAAGTCATGGCTGGTCAGCCGACAGACATGTGCTCGTGTCGCTCGTACTCTGGAACTGGAATCGCTGGTTTTCGTTGGACGAGGACTGCAGGTCATTCCGGACTCTATCCTGTCGGCTGTCGTCGAATCGTTGGTCGCAGGCATTTACTTCGATGGTGGCCTCGATGCCGCTCGCTCTTTTATCCTCGCAGCTTTTCGTGCGGAATTGACGCTCTGCCAGCCTGTGGACGCAGAAAACTTTAAAAGTCAACTCCAGGAACACACTCAGCGAGAACTGGGCAAGACTCCGGACTATGTGGTCAGGGAAGAATCGGGCCCTGACCATGCCCGAGAATTTGTCATTGCCGCGCGGGTTGGTGATCTTTACTTTGAAAGTGGCCGGGGCCGCAGTAAGAAAGAAGCGGAGCAGCAGGCAGCACGCAACGCTCTGCTCGCACTGCTTCATCCTCCTGTAGAGACCAGTGAGTCAGACAATTCTGTCATCCCGGAATCAGAGACAGACGGACGCGACGTATACCTGACAATTCAGAGTGTCAGTCTCACAGTCGATGTGGCCATCCCGGATAGCCTGCCACCACAACATGTGTTGACGCCAGAGTCTGTCACAGACGCCAAAACGGAATAGTCCGTTTCAAACATCAGTGCTCACAAAACACTCAGAAAATCTCCCAAAATGAAAACTGTTCAGACAGAAATTCTGTTGCGTCCTGATTCAGAGGCCCTGCGATTTCTTCCGGAGGGGCCGTACTGGCTGGGGAATGGTCGAATCAGTTGGGTGGGCATCCAGCACGGCGCGGCCTCTGTGTATGGATCAATCAACATTCTTGATCTCAACAGCGGCACCAATCAGTCATGGGATCTGCCTGGACGTCCGGGCTTCGCATTTCCCACAGAATCTCCAGGAGTATTTGTTACTGGCGTAGAGCGTTCCGTGGGGTTGTTCAATACTCAGGATAACTCCTGGCGGCCCTTCATTCAGGACATCGAAAGCGATGTCGTCAACACAATTATTAACGACGCTGTTGTGTTTGACGACAACCTGATTTTTGGATGCAAGGAACTGGAGTTTCAGACACCGAAGGCGGGACTGTATCTGTGGCGACGTGCCGATGGCGCAACAATTCGTCTGGACCGGGAGCAAATCTGCTCCAACGGTAAGGCTGTTGTCCGGAACACCGACGGTACACTGACTCTTTTCGATATCGATTCCTGCACAAAGAAAATTGTAAAACGCCTTCTGAATCTGGAAAGCGGTGTTGTGGGCCCGGTAGAAACTGTTATCGACCTCACGGCAGAGAGCGTCTTTCCCGACGGTATGATACTGACCCCGGACCACCGCAGTCTGATTGTCGCCCTCTACGACCCCGGTGATCCGGCATCCGGAGCAGCCCGACAGTACAGTCTGCAGGATGGATCTCTGGAGACCATCTGGACTTGCAACGGTTCTCCCCGCGTCACCTGTCCTCAGCTGGTTGAACACAACGGCAGGATCAGACTTGTGCTGACGACTGCGGTCGAACACATGTCTTCGGAACAGCTGCTAAAGCACCCCAATGCAGGTTGCCTGTTTATTGGCGATACCCCCTTTGAAAGCCTCGGTGATCAACCCGTATTTCATTCTCCCTGAGGGCACCGGCGCAGTGTTCCACAACCGTCGCGAACCGCAGCCGGCTGATTGCAAATCTCATCCGAACGCAGCAGATTCCGGCTGGCGACCTGTCCTTGTAAACGTATTGGACGATCGTTTTCTGGCACAAGCTTCCTGCTATTCCCAACTGCGTCAACACTCTTCCTGATCAACTGGAATTGTCGGTCAGCAACCAGGCGCATGTTTTGATCATCAAATACGGAAGCGACCGGTAAGAAAGACGTCCCTGCAACCCCGTGAAATGGCAGGGTTCTTTGTCCTCTGATCTGTTCACCGATGGGCTGTTAAGAGATCTCTGGCTGCACGCAATCCCGTCTCACAGACAACCGTGTGGCACCAATACTGATTGACAACAGGCCTTCAAATGGAAGGCAGGAACTCGCTGACATTCCCGAATTCGTTCAGATGCACACCCATGTGATCCATCACGTTCAGCAGCAGCGAAGACATCCTGCGTTCTTTTGCGTTTTCGTAGTCCAGCGAGCGACCGGTCTGGATCTTTCCGGACAGACTTCCTGACATCAACAGCGGAATTCTGGGCGCACTGTGTGCAGTCCACTGCTCATTGGCCAGCATAATGCAGGAGTTATCCAGCACCGTACCGTCACCTTCCGGCATCGCATTAAGCTTCCGAACAAGGTACGCATATTGCTCGACCCAGAAACGTGTGATTGAAGCGTATTCCTTTCCCTGCCAGTTGTGCGAATAATTATGGTGGTCAACATTCAGCCCCAGAAACGGGTACACCTGGCCAGAAAGGTTGTTCGTCAGCAGCAATGTGGCAATTCGAGTTCTGTCGGTTTGAAAAGCCAGAGCAATGATATCACACATCAGCCTCGCGTGTTCATCCAGCTGGCCAGGAACCCCAGCCGGCGGACGCTGAAAGTCCGTGCGGTCCGCGTCTGCCTTTTCGTCCTGCTGACGCTGCTGCATCCGGGCCAGCCGCTGTTCAACTTCCCTTACCGAACTGGTGTACTCGTCGATCTTTGATTTATCGGCCACTGAGACCCGTTGAGACACATGCTTCAACTGATCCTGAATGTGGTCCAAAACGCTGACATGAGTCCGATTGCTGCGGCTTTCAAACAGACTGTCAAAGGCAAGCGCCGGGTACATTTCCGACGGAACCGGCGACACTGGTGAACTCCAGGAAACATGCGAGGCGTACATCATCGAGTAGCTGGATTCATGAAATCCACTGACGGGACGTTCGCATGCCAGAACAAGACTGGGCAGAACCGTGTCTTCTCCCAGCCTCTGAGCCAGAACCTGGTCCATGCTGATCGAAGCCAGAATATCACGGCCACCCTGAGGCCGCACACCGGTCAGAATTCCCGCAGCACCTTTCGCGTGACCACCAACTACGTCATCCGGGTGGTGAAGTCCGTGAATGAAGTTCACCTTGTGGCGAATTGACTCGAGCGATGTGAATGCCGGACCAAGCTCAAGGTTCCGACCTTCGCCCTTCGACCACCATTCCGGCGGATGCACTCCATCACCAAAAAACAGAAATGCAAAACGCTTCGCCGGCGTCTGCACAGCTTCCACTCCCAGACTCCGCGATGACTCCAGCCACGGCAGAGCCACGCTGGCTCCAAGGGCCTTCAGGACGACACGACGGGGGGATCTTCCAGCGGATTTATTCATGGTTTACTCCGTGATTTGCCGTAACTGCCAGCCTGACAGTGTTCTTTGATGACACAAAAGAGTCAAGACTGAGCTTTCCGCACACCACTTTTTAAAGAAGAATTTTTGACGAATCCGGGACTCCGGGAGGCTTCCGTCACAGTCGTCACAACAAAAAGCCATTCCCATCTGTCAGGTAGTCGCTCAGCCAGCCCCCACCCGGAACAGGATGCAGTACCGATCTTCCCACCGGTTCCACTGCAACAATCCCCCAATAGCCACATAGACAAATTGCTGTCCGCAACATCGACAACGCTTCCAGTTGCCTATCATTTCCCGGCATCAACCGCAGACCGAGCAATCCCGTCAACCACATGCAAAATGCGGCCCAGCTTTCCTCCGACCATTCAAACGCTCACTTTGCCGTCACAAATTCTCTGGATCGCTGATTTCGAAACTGAGGACTTCGCACAACGGTCTCAAACAGTACCGAAAACCGAAACTCGTTCCGCTCCAGCGCCGCTTTCATCTCATCCAGAAGTGGCTGGTCCGACAAAATCACGGACCGCCCAAGAGCATACCCAAGAAATTTTCTGCATAAGGTCCGCAGAAAATCGTCCCGCCGATGCTGCCCGACATAATCGATCAACCCCGGGATCCCAATGGCCTCATTTCCATTTGGCAACGTGGCGACATTGTCAATCTTACGCCCGGCAGAATCCGTCGTTCGAGCCCGGCCAATCGCATCAAATCCTTCCATCGCAAGCCCCAGCGCGTCAAAGTGTCGGTGACACAACGCACACTGCGTATCCGACACATGAGCCGCCAGTAGTGCGCGGATCGTCTGATCA
>CAIQIE010000113.1 GCA_903871805.1 uncultured Planctomycetaceae bacterium
GCTGGTCGTGCAGCGTGGGAATTGGTGCTGCATGGCGAGATAGAAACGGATGATACCGAGCTTCAGTTATTTGCGGTTTCGCTGCTGGTGCGATTAACGGGGCCGGCCCATTATGAAAACTATGAAAAACTGGTGCATCATCCCGCCTCGGAAGTGCGGGCGGTCGCTGTGGATGCGTTACTGCGAACGGGAAACAAGCGGGCCGTGAGTCTGATTAACGAGGCCTTCATGGATCCGGCGGCGGAGGTTCGTTCGCAGGCAGCGCTGGCTGTCGCGACGATGAACAGCCCCCGCAGTATTACGCTGCTTGCGGGCTGTCTTACGGATCCTGATCCCGGAGTGCGGCTGAGTGCAGCCCGAACTGCTGCTCAGCTGGAAGATCCGCAACTTGCGGAGGCTGCAATACGGGCCCTGGAAACGGAAATAGACCGGGATGTGGTGGAATTTCTGCTGGGCTGCCTCGGTCGAAATGCGATTGGCGGGGCGATGGATGTCCTGATTCGGTATTCCGAAGACAACAATAGTCCACATCAGGAACTGGCCATCAAGGCATTGCGACGACAGAAAAAACGTGAAACTCTGCCTGTTTTTGTAAGGCTTCTGGACTCACCACTGCAGGCAGTACGACGTCATGGTGTTGAGCAGTTGGGGGTATTTCGACATGTGGACAGCGTTGGTCGTCTGCATGAGATGCTGAAAACGGAACCCTCCGAATTTGTACGTGCTGCCTGTGCAAAGGCTCTGGGAGATATCGGAGACAAGTCATCGCTGGGGCCGCTTGAAGAATCGCTGCAGGATCATGCCGTTGTCAGATTGCAGGGCGTGATTGCGCTGGGACGCATGGCACTTCCGGCAATTGGTCCCTGTCTGCTGTCCCTGCTGCAGGACAGCCAGTCAGAGATTCGTTACCAGGCGGTTCGCGGAATTGGGCAGTTGAAACTTGAGGATGCAGCACCTCAGGTGGAAATGCTGCTTTCGGATCCGGATGAACTGGTTCGGCGCGGTGCGGAGCAGACATTAGTTGATTTGGGCATTGACCTCAGGACTCAGAAAAATCGACTCTGGAAAAAACGCCTGGCTTCCGTCTGGCTCGCACTGACTCCGTCGGTTCTGGCGGGGGCCATCCCGGGTGGCGCAAAAACACTTGCCGTTGCCTCGCTGGCAATTCTGATTGTTGTGGGCTGGGGAGTCCTTCGTATCGGAAATGTTTCTGCCGGAGAGGAACTGCTTGTCGGGCGAATTGCCGGGTTGGCCTTCACTCCGGATTCCAGACAATTACTGATTCGACGGAACAGCAACGTCTTTGATATCTGGGACATTGAAGAGCCGCAGCCAAAATTGGTCGACAGAATGGCTGCACCACAAGGGATCATGGACTTATGGATTGATCGCGATGGTTCTGTGATTTATCAGGTGGATAAGGAATTGAAGCGTTCAAAGCTGATGGAGTTACGGAAAGTGGACGGGGCTCAGACGTTGTCCATGGCAGCAAGGCCCTCGGGAGTTTTTTACCACCGGTCTTCCGATTCTTTATTTGTATTTCAGTCTCAAGGGAAAGCCGGGCGGCTGAAGAAAATTCAGTGTGCTTCACTGAAGCAGACGGCGGAATTTACTCTGGATCGGCCCACTGTGGGCAAATGTATGGTCAGCCCCGACGAGTCCCTCGCCATTGTGATTGACGCGGTTGGCAATCTGGTTCTGTTTGACCTCAAATCTGGAAAGTCAGCCTCTGTTTCTGTCGGGGCCATGACAAAACTGCCCAAGGTGGGGATTGTGACAGCGGTGGTCTTTAGCACAGATATGAAGACACTGGGAATTACAGGTACGGAGCTTGGCCTTGTGGTGTTGGACGTCAAGACGATGAAATTGTTGAAGCATGTGCCAAGGCCAGGGGTTGGAAACTTTGTCGCCGCTGTTTTCTCCGGAGAAAGTCTGACAGCAGTCGCTGACAACGGCAGCATTGTAACACTGGCCGGGGATTTTCAGGCCGTGGACGAAGGACGCATCTCGGACATGCCCGGCGCTGACAGTATTGCGATTTCCGATGATGCGGATGTGATGGCAGCAGGAAGCTCAGAGGAAAAGAATGTCTGGGTCTGCAGCTTACGGGGCAAAAAGGTGCTGCATGAGCTTCAGGCTGAGGATGATTGAAATTCAGAAGTAACGGACGGGTTCTTCTGGCGGATGAATTCAGGATGTTTCTTCACCGAAAGGACAGTACTGTGAATCGCACTGACGTACGAAATATGGTGGGGACTATTCCTCGGGGAAGTCTGGACTATGCGCCCCTCGCATGTCTTCTGAAAAGCGGTTATGGATGTGTGGGATACTATAACAGTTCCATCAATTCAGAGCTTGAGGAAACTTTAGTACTGCTGAACATGCGGTTGGTGGATCTGCGACCTGACGAAACGTCTGGTCACAGAATGAGAGTCTCGGACTTCAATGATTTTCTGCAGGAAATCGTAACCCGGCATATACGGCATAATGATGACGAATTCGGTTCTTCAGAAGGCCGGAATGACGGCACGATCCCGCTGGCCGCTGTACCGGTGTCTGAAATTGCCATTCTGTATCCGGTTGCACGCATCGCCACATTGCTAAAGACGGCATCTGGCCTGACGGAAGCTGCTGAGGAAAGTGGTAAATCAGCCGTCCCGGTTTTTCTGGATTTCAATAACCGCAGTATTGTGCTGAAGGTGCTGAGAACCAAATTGTGGTGAGTGACCGGAGGCTGTTGATTTCAGGTCTTTGGGGATGAATGAGTGACGGTGGTGGCACGTGGTAATCCGCGAAGATTGTATCAGGGTACTGGTGATTGTTGTGTGAAGTTGTTGATTGCCGAGGCTGATTGAAGGTGGGTTGTGCGATGTCAGAGAATTCGAAACGTCAGGTGAATACCGGGGGGTGGGGAGGTTGCATCAGCGCCTGTCGTTACGGGCATGCTTTTTTCACCTGTGGACAGACATTTCTTGCCGCGTTGATTTGTTGTCTGGCATTTGCCGGCTGTGGCAGTGAGCCGGACTTCAGTACACCTCCTGCAGAACTGGCAGGAAAAATCCCGAATAAGAATGCCGGCGGCGGTGCGGCGGAGAAATCAGAGAAAAAAACTGAGCCTGCTGCTCAAAAACAGGAGACGTCCGGGGATGCGGCAGCAGCGAAAGCGAATAACGGCGGCGAGAGTGTTGCAGCGCAGAAGAGCGGGGCAGAGCAAACAGGTGCATCGGGATCGCGGACTGACACCGAATCGGATGCAGGCGCAGCAGCCTCCCTCATGAACTCTGCCGGTAAGGGCGACAATCCGGCGGACAAAACGGGTGCTGCGGGTGCGAAAACAGAGGAACAGGAATCTTCCGGAGGTGGAGGGTTACTGAATCTTGTTGGGGGCGGGGCGAATGCACCTGCGGCGGCTGCTGCTGTTGCGGAAGCTCCCGCCGCGTCCGCAGATGTTTCGCCGGAAGCTGCCCTCGCAACAGACTTGACGCCTGATGGTCGCACGCTTGTTGCTGAACGAGAAAATGGTCGACTGGCGCTATTTGATATCGAACAGCGAAAACTTCTGATGTCTCTGCAGGGGGATGAAGACGGAATCGATGTTCTGCGCTACGATGATGTACGAAACTATGTTGCCGCTGCATTGCCGTCCGGACGAATTCAGCTATGGCGATACAGGTCCGTGGCTGGTCTTGACAAGTATGCAGCGGAGTTGGTGGCCGAGCAGGCCTTTCTTAAGACTATGGGCGGTCATTCCGGCGGATGTCTGGATCTCGCGTTCTCGCCAACGCGTGAAGAGCTGGCTTCTGTGGGAAAGGACGGCATGCTTCGGTTGTGGCGTCTGGGACAGTCCGGCGACGAACGAATCTATGAACGTTCAGGGGCCAGCTTTCTCTATGCGGTGGCAACCGAATCCGGTTCGCATGTGGCGGCTTTGACGTCTGCGGATACGGTCAGTGTCTGGACGCTGGAAGCTGGTGAAGTGCAGACTTTTTCACCGGGGCCTGGCCCCTTCAGTTGCCTGGCCGTTGATCAGGAATGCCTTAACATTGCCCTTGGATCTCCGAATGGCATGGTCTCATTGGTGGATGTGAAACAAAGAAGAACGGAGACACTTCTGGTTCATTCCGGGCCGATTGCGGACATGAGGTTTGACCGAACACAGCCCCGACTTTACTGCCTTTCGATGAAGGGTGAGCAACGTATACTGGATCTGCCGATCCAGCCTTCGGTGGTCCTGGAAAACAAAGTGGCTTCCAATGGCGTTCTGGCTGTTTCTCCTGGTGCCAGTCAGGTGGCGTTTCCGATCGCGGCCGACCGCATTGCCGTGCGTTTGGTAAAGAGCGATGTCGATTCGTCAGAACGAAAAAAGGAATCTGGCACGACGACAGCCCTGGTTTTCGCTGGTGACAGTCAGGTCGTGAGTGGTTCGGAGACGGGGCGTGTGGAGGTTCTTCGGGCAGACGGGCTGACAATTGAACTTTCGTCTGGAAACGTTCCCGTAAAGAGTCTGAGTGCGTCGGCAGGGCAGACCCTGATATCTGCGGATCGGGATGGCCGGGTTGTTTTGTGGGACCTGGGAAAAGTTTCGATCGAGAATCAACTGCGCAACGCATCCGTGGCAGCGGTGGGTATCGATTTCGGAAAAACTGCGATTGCCTGGGTGAATTCGGTTGGCGAAATCACTGTTTTTGATTTGCAGACGGGGACAACGAGGGCGACGTGGAAATCGTCGGGACCGCGAGTGATTTCTGTTGACGTGGATACCGTCCGTGGCTCTGTGCTGACAGGTGATGAAAAGGGTCAGATACGGCAGTGGAAGATCAGTAATCCTTCAGAACCGCGACTTGTGGCCACCCTTGCATCGCCGATCAGGACTTTGCAGATCAGTGCGTCAGGAGCCATGGTTTATGCGGGATGTGAAGCCGGGAATGTGGAGTCATTTTCCATTTTTGATGCGGCGTCGGAAGGGCGTTTGCCGCTGGCGACTGGTGAACAGGGCGTGGAGATTGCACGTTCCGGGACGATGGCCGTGAGACGCACGGCTGGAGGCTGGAGTGCTGTTGACCTTAGTGGCGGAAAAGAAACGCTGTTGTCGAAAAATTCGGAAGTCAAACAGGCCTGCATCAGCAGCGAGGGCCGGGTTGCCGCATCGACCGATGCAAACGGCATTCTGAGTGCAGTGAACACGGGCGACGGAACACTGGTGTCCAGTGACAGTGTGGTTCAGGATCCGGTGATCGACATGGCCTTTCGTCCGGGAACAGAGGAATTGGTGTCTCTGCATTCCAGTGGCGATGTGCGGTATTGGACCCGGCCTTTATTGAAATCCAATCCGGCGCTGACTCAGCCAGGGATTTGTGCAGTGGCTCTGCAGCCCTCTGGGCAGCATCTGGCCATAGGCTTCACAAACGGCGAGGTTCGTCTTCTGACTCTGCCGCAGATGGAACCGTTTGGTGAACCGATTCAGGTCAAAGCGGAGTTGACGTCCGTGGCATGGCTGACGGAGGACCTCCTGGTTGGAGCGATTCGCGACAGCAAAAATCCGGCGATGATTGATGTTTCGAGGCGAACGGCGAAGCGGTCTCTTGTGTCGGCACCTGAAGCGATTTCGTCGATGTGTACCAGGCCTGGTGCCGCTGAAATTCTGGCTGTCACCGGCGAAAAACTGGTGGTGATTACGCGGGCTGCGGAGGATCTTCGCATACGGGAACTTTCGTTCCGGGGATCTGCCAGTGATGAGTTGGCTGCAGCGGGGGATGAAATCCTGCTGAAGTCGGGAGGTCGTCTTTTTCAGATCTCGCGTTCGGGTGCAGTCCAGCAGGATACCTCATTAGCAGATGTGCTGACGGTTTCAGGATCGCTGCAGGGGACGACCGCGGTCATTCTGACGCGTTCGGGTCAGATCATCACGCATAATGGTCGTCAAAAGACTGAAGCGGGGACGTTTTCTGAACCTGCTGTTGGAGCAAGTGTATCCGACGATGGAGCATCCGTGTCCATTTGGAGTGAATCCGGGAGCGGGACGATATGGTCGGTGGCTGACCGAAAAATTTCGGATTCTGTAAGCCAATCCGCAGGTGGGATAGCACGAGCATGGTGGCTGCCCGGTGGCGGGGGCCTTTTGATAGCGGCCAGTGACGGAAAAACATGGAATCGCTCGCTGATTTGCCGGCGTCAGGAGTCAACAGGTCTGACTTCCGCGAGGTTGTTGACAATTGCGGCAGACGGTGTTCAGTTGGCAGTTCTCGGTGATCAAAAATTGTTCTGGCACAAGTCTGACGGCACCCGGGATATGTTGGATGTGTCTGCGGACGCTCGTTTTGCGGGCTTTGCCGGCAGAGCAGGAACTACAGAAAGTCTGCTGGTGGCATCAGAGTCCGGGGGCCTGGAACGCCGCACCGGATCAGAGGTCTCGCGGTTGCAGCTTGCAGGGCCATTGAAGGCGATGGTTCCGGATCAGAGTCAGGCCGGTTTTGTCGTGGCTGCTCAGGGAGGTCGAAAGCTGGTTACTGTGACGGCGGATACTCTGGAAAAAAGTTCGGAAGAGGCCGCCAGTGTTTCCGTGCAAGGGCTTTATCTGTCATCTCTGGGGCTGATTACGCAGGATGAAAATGGGCGTTTTGAAGTCCAGAAAGGTCTGGAGCGTTCGTCTGGAACAACCAGCAAATCTCACACGGCAGCATGCACCGGTATTGTGGGTGCAAATCGCAGGATCTGGACATGTGGTGCGGATGGCAGGATGCTGGCGTGGAACTCCGAGCTCTCAGAGCATGTGGAGGTTTTGGCACAGACGGTCGGATTTTCCAGTGTGCGTCTGAGTTCTGATGAGCAGTGGATCCTTGCGACGGATGATTCTGGTAAGGTGCAGAGATTTTCGGCAACTGGTCAGGTGGCAGCACCTGTCGATGTACCGGCGGGTGGGAAAGCCGCATTTGCCGTTGATGTTGTTTCGGAAGCCCAATGGACACTGGTGCAGGGCGCGGATTTTGTGAATCAGAAGCGCAGTTCGGACCGTGCTTTGGTTCGCATGCCGCAAACGATTCTGCTTGCTGAAAGTCTGCCCGCATTGCAGGGGTACATAGCGCTGAGTGCTGATGGAACGTTAGTTCGAGCAAAGTTTCCGGAGCCGTTCACTCTGCGTGAAGCGTCACCGGGGTTGATTGGGGTGCATACGCTGTCTGGCGGTAGTTACGTGATTGTGACTGATAAAGGTGTGGAATGTCGTAATGACAAGGGAGAGGTGCTACGCGAAACGAATGTGGAAGGCGCGGCTGTTACAGCGTCGGCAGTGAGTGTGAACGGTCGCTTTCTGGCGTTATGTCAGGCCTCGGGTGAAGTCAGCGTCTATGAGACTGCAGCATGGAAAAAGTCGACCTCATTCAACGCAGGGCAGGAATGCACGCTGATTTCAATTGACGACAGCGGGGAGTTCCTGTTAGCGGGTGGTGGTCGCAACACTGTGGAATTGTGGGATGTCCGGCGAAAAGTCCGACTCAGGAACCTTGCGGGGCACAATGCAGTCATCAGGACAGCCTGGTTTGTTAACGGCGCAGAGTCCATCCTGACGTGTTCGGTCGACGGTGAAATACGACAGTGGAGTGAAACGCAAATTCAGTCAAATCAGTTTGCCGCAGAGAAAGTCCGTCAGTGGCAGTTGCTGCCGGACGGTCAGGGGGTTGTTTGTCTGCTGGA
>CAIQIE010000114.1 GCA_903871805.1 uncultured Planctomycetaceae bacterium
TCAATTCGGCTGACAATCTGCGGATCTCAGCAGGTCAGGAATCGCCGGTATTGTCAAAACAGTATGGCTTTAACCCGGAGCATGGCGTCGACTTTACGGTCAGCACCAGCACGCTGTTATGGTCTGAGGGCAATACCACGTCCATCTCGGACTCAGATCCGTCAGACCGCACTACGATTAATACTTTGGGTGGCAATGATAATGTGGTGATCCAGTCTGTCGTCATGGGGACGACTATTGATGGCGGTACAGGCTCCAATCGATATGCCGTGGGTAGCAACGCCTCGCGGACAACCAATAACGGCGGCACCCTTGACGATATCGAAGGCACATTGACATTTGTTGGTAGTGGCGTTGACGTCCTTGACCTGGATGACAGCGCGAATACAGACGCTCAGGATGGCCGGTCCAGTGTGAAAGTGAATTCCACAACAATCAGCGGCCTTGGAATCCCGGGCGTTACGTTCAGCGGATTGTCGACCATCAAAATGGACCTTGGTTCCGGAAGCGGTCAGGTTTATATCGACCAGCTTTCGGCGGCCACCGGGCAGACGCAGATTTCACTGCAATTGTCTGGCACTGGCAGTAGCAACGAGCTGATTGTTCGCCCGCGAACGAACGACATAAATGCTGTTCTGAACCATCATCAGATTGTCACCGGACCGCTCACCCTGAGCTATGACGATGGCTTTGGGATGGTCACGCTGCTTTCACCGACTGCAGCAGTCACCACGTCCACAAATTCCCTCAGCAATTTTCTTGCTGTCACAAATGTTGTGGTTCCGGACACAACAGAGGTACTGACGGTCAGCACCACGGATTCCGGAAACCTGCTGGATCTGGACGGCGCCGGTTTGCATATCATTACCCGGTCATTAGTGATGAATCCCGAATTGCGGGCTGTCAGTCTGCACATCGAAAGTCGAGGGGATGTGACACTGCATGGTGACACGACGGTCACTGGAACCATGGGCAGCGGCACCGTCGGATTCCTGCAGATTCTCAGTGCTCTTGGCCAGATTGATTTTTCAGGTCAGGATTTCTTTGTTGCTGCAGGGCATCTGATTTTGTCGTCGGCACTTGGTTTTACCGACACAATCCGTGCGGAAGCCCAGTCGATGACCATTGTCAATCGCGGCACCGATGCGCGAGGCAATGTTACTGTTCGCGAAAAGAACTCGCTCAACATCGCACGTCGCGATCTGCTGCTGGGCAACGGTGTGACCAGCACAGGCATTGTTAGTTTGCATGGGACTATTGACATTCAGCTGGCGGACACAGGTTCGATCCTCACCACAGAATCGGGAACGGTCATTCGGACAGCCGGCACTGGCACAGACATTACTCTGACAGCTGACGAAATTGACTTCGTAGGCGGTCGTAACACCGTGATCGGAACGGGAGATCTGACTCTGCAGGCGACAAGCACCGACTGGACGTATCGTCTGGGATCGGCCGCTGACACGCCAGCCGGCAGCGACCAGGACTTTGCCGGAACCATGACGCTGGGCCGTCGCGAACTGGAAGCCTTGCTGGATGGTTTCTCGCA
>CAIQIE010000115.1 GCA_903871805.1 uncultured Planctomycetaceae bacterium
GCAAGGACCGAGAAGGGCCGTGGAATCAATGATGGTGTCCTTTTTGGCAATAGTTCAGTTAGCTTCGGCCAAATCACCGATGGCAGCTCGAACACGTGGCTTTTCGGCGAACGAGGAGTGGTTCCAGGCACTGGAAAATGGGGTGGTGCCGGAGTGGTCAATTCATGCCCCAACGGTGGTCCTGACGTGCTGAATCCCGGTGTCGCTCCACGTGAGTCCGAAGGTGGCGGGATCCAGCGAGCCACAGGAGTCTTTGCGGACGCACGGCATTGGTGGAGCTGGCACGGAGCTGGAACTCATTTCGCATCAGCGGATGGAAGCATTCGGCTGTTTTCGTACTCCACGGCTAAGGAATTGCAGCAGGCGTATTCGACTCGAGCGGGAAACGAGTCTGTTGTTTTGGAGTGGTAGCGGTGGTGCAAGCATTGCACTGGCACCGTTCTGCAGCGTTGGTGTTGATCCTTGATGGCTCGGAATCGGCGGGGCAGGGAAGTGCGACCGGACGGCAAACCCACCGTCAGGCCCTGCGAGTTGCTATTGTTACGCACCTTTTGTGGCAGATCTCGTTTCCCTGTCACAGCTTCGGTCAGCTGACGGCCGATTACCAGTCGCACTCGGGAGCGGTCAACACCGGCACAAGTCCGAAAGTCCAGCATGAGTATGCCAGCGGCTCGGCCACGGCCTCTCAAACCGGTACTTCGAATTGTCGCCAGACCGTTGCTGCCAATTTCAGCAGCCAGGCGACTTCTGAGGCCTGCCGCTTCTTTTGATTCAGCGTGGTGAACACGAAATGCTGCGTGACGATTCCATTCGAGTGGCCAAAATGGCTCGCGCTGACGGCGTCAACGTCACACTCGAAATCTGGCCAGGCATGGTTCACGTCTTCCAGATCCGAGGACTCCCGGAATCCCACGGAGCCATTCAACGCATTGGCAAGTTCATCAAAGCAAATCAGGCTCGATGACTGCTTCAATCAGTCACACTCGCCGAGCCCGTCTGCTCAAACTACTCAGAGGAAAAAATACCACGCACCAAACATCGCGCTGTAAAGCGTCATCAGACTGATGGAGACAACTGCCAGGCCCACGTGAAACATCCATGAACATCGAGTCAACTGAAAGCCAAGCACCATTGCGGCGGGAATGACAACACTGGCATATCGAGCCTGTGATCCCATACAGAACTCTTCAGCTCGTCCAGCGTAGGAGATCAGAAGCAACCCGGCTCCAAGGGCCGATTCTGCGTCGGTCAATTGCCGGTGGAACCATGCATAGAAGACCAGCCCACAGGTCAGGCAAAACCAGATTGGATTGCAGAATTGCAGGTTCAGCCAGGGCCCTGGGACGGGAGAATGTCGCTGCCAGAAACAGTCAGAACTCGACAGGTACGTTCCCCGGATTGGCTCCAGCGTGACCAGTCGATACAAATGTTCGACACCACTGACTGGCTGCCTGAGGCAGAATGCTGCCTGCCCTCGGACAAACACGAATGGGTCACCAAACCGAATCCACTGAAACAGCATGAAGCACAAAAGTCCACTCACCCCCAGTATGCTGCAAACGGACAGTCTTCCGAACGTTGCCACATCGATTCGGTTGCCACCTGCTTTGCGTTGCTGTACGAACTCCATCGCCAGCGGAACCAGCATTGCGATTCCAACCAGACGTAATGACGATGCAAGCCCCACTACAATCGCCAGGTTCTCCCACGACCACTTTCGCTGGATCCCATACAGGAACAGGACCTGTAACAACACAAACGGTGATTCGGAATAAGCCATGCGCCAGAAGAATGTCGTCGGAAATGCAGCAAGAGTTGCCACGCAGATATCTGCCACCCGATCATTGCCGAATCGGAATTGCATCAGCCGATGATAGATAATCATGGCTGCCAGAAGACAAAAATGGGACACGATCAACAGTGATGCAGCTGCGGAAAGGCCCGTGATCCACTGCACCATTCGTGCTATTAGCGGGTAACCCGGAAACAGAACAATATTCGACATTCGTGCCGGGTCGTATTGATACCCGCCTTCCATGATGCTCATGAACTGTCCACCGTCCCAGGCAGCAAATCGCAACAGCAGACTATCCTCGCCATAAGGAATCGGGCGGCCGGGTTTCAGAAGTTCAAATCCAGCGACAACGCCCAGAACAACTGGAATCAATGTCGCCAGATACACGCAGAGACCAACAGCAATACTGCGTCTCCAGCGAAACTCATCCCGGCACAAATCGGGAACCATGGCCGACCCGTTCAGCACAGAATCCTCCTTCGCAGAAGCCGCCGACTCAGTCATGACGTCGTCTCTGATCTCCTGCGGCGCAGCAGGATGATTCCGGTGAGCAGCACTCCGGTGCCCAGCAGGACAAGAACCAGCATGGGGCCTCTCCTTAAGTCTGCTGTCTTTGACCATTGCCCCGGTCGCAGCAGTTCTTCAGCGGTGATCTCAACGCTCTCGAGTCTCACACAGACCTCATTGGCTGCTCCTCCGGTTTGTGCATACACCTGTGTGACAGGAATCGGTCGATCCGTAAACTTCAATCGGTCAATCTCCTGCAATTCCGAACGGCCTTTTTCCGCAGCGCGATAGATCAGCAATGCTCCCTTTCGCTCCATCTGAAGAATGACATCCGTCTGCTCGAATTTCCGGGGTTTCGCCTGGTGATCGTATTTCCCTGCGTCTACGGTGTAATGATGTGAGACCAGGTATTGTCGGCTATCCGGAAAGACAACTCGCTGCAGACTTGCACCAGATGACAATCCATCTTCGATCAGAATGGCAATACCGGTCCCGTATCCTGACGAAGGTTTCGGGACGTTGACGAGGGAGGCCTTGACTGTGATGGTAAAGTCGCCAATCAACTGGGGAACGTATCGAATTCCTGTGTTATCGACACCCGGTGGCTTAATTCGAATCTGCAGCCCTTCATCGGTCGGCTCAATGAACTTACTCGCTCCCACGACACCCATAATTGCCTGATTGTGATGTTTGTGGAGAAAGGATTCTGAAACGGTGTCCGCACCGAAAACCTGCGTGCCAAATGTCCCAACGAAGCCAGCCAACTGCAGAAAATACACGCATGTCCTAAGGACCATCCCATTAGTCACGAGGAGCCTCCTTTGGATCTTCGGATTGCAAAAAAGGCTGATTTGACAACGAGTACTCCGTGACACTCACCGTGCCCTCAAACGAATACGGTGAAACAAATTTCTTATCGCTCTTGAACCGGAGCGCTTCGGGAAGAAATGGTCTCCGATATCCGGCGGAATAGCCAGTGCAGTCAACCACCCAGACTCGCCTGCCTGAATTCAAATCTTCCGTCAGGGCCGAAAGATCGTGCCTCTCATTCTCACGCAGGATCGGTCGCCCCGTGTAATGGACGATGTTCTCGGCAGGCGTACACAAAGTAATCCGGGCACGGTCGGCCGCATGATAACGCATGCTGAAGTAGACACATGGATGAAGGACATAGACGGACTCCTCTGAAGAACGAACGGAATCCAGCCATTCCATTGCCCCCCGAGGCCCCGGGCGATTCGCCAGATCAAGTTGGCTCAGTAAGTCACTGTGGATCCACAATCCGTCAGCCGTCAGAACGACACCCAGCGCAAGTGCTGCAATCGGGTCAAGCCATTTCTGCAGTCCTTGAGCCACTGCCAGGAGCGCGCTAAGGTGAATCAGAACAAAAAGTCGATAGGCAATAATCGAAGACGATGTCATCGAAATCCCAATGGCCAGACCGGCCGGGATCATTGTCAGCATCAGCGATAATACATCGACCGCACGAGCTCGAACCTGCAGAGCAATCAGAATCAGCGCTGTGATGACAAGAGCGACTTCTCCACGTGATTTCTGCCATTGCCCATAGCTGTTCTCCGGAAAGATCACGCCATCCCACGCGATGGCAAGCTGAGTCAGGCTGAATGGCGAGATCCAGTAGTTCTCTGCCACCTGACTTCGCTGATACATCAAAGAGGGAAGCCAGGGAACGAACAGCAATCCTGCGATGCTGCCCGCGATCATTATCCGCCCAGGTATCCTGCTGTTACGAAACTCCTTTTCCCGACGTTGCCGCCACCATGCCAGCACAAACAGCGAAACACCGATCCCCACGAACGAAAACAGGCCATAGTTGTGTGTGTACAGCATCAACGCTGCGCAGAGAGTGAAACCGACCAGAGGTTTTGTCGATGCATGAGGGTCATTCAGCGCCTTGAGTCCAAAATAGACTGTCAGCAGGAACAACAAAGACAGCAGCGCGTACATCCGTACTTCCCCCGACCAATGAATCTGAAACGCGCTGGAAGCAACCAGCATTGCAAACACCTGGCCAACAAGTTCTCCATCTTGTGCCTGGTCCTCATCTTTCGGGCCTGGCGCCGATATCCGGAACGCTTCTTTGCCAGCCAGGGAGGCCATCCAGACCGTCAGCGTTCCAAACAGAACAGACAACAACCGCATGGCCCACAGCGAATCACCAACGACCCGAATCCAGCCCCACAGGACAAGGTAATAGAAAGGCGGATGGACGTCCTCACCAGTGCGACGGATGATCTCCAGTGGCCCAAACTCGCTGCACAAAGTCCACGAAAAGGCTTCGTCGAACCAAATCGATCGAGATGTCAGGTTCCATACTCGCAGCAGAAATGCGAAGGTGATGGTGGCGGACAGAGCCAATGCAGTCCAACGACGATTCATCGAGTAGTTCCCGCCTCAACTGAACCAGCCCCACCCGTTGCGAGCGGCAACGGGTCTGCCGTTACGGGCAGGCTGAGCCCCAATGGACACTGCAAAACACGGCCCTCGTTATCCACGGATGCCGTGCTGGGGGACGAAACACACTTCCGTCGTCTTACCTGCCGCCGAATTCGAAAGAGTCCGCAGAACATCTTCAGCGAATCCCGCAGAATCCGGACCTTCGATCCAGGAACCTCACGCCACCTGACCGGGACTTCAGCGACCTTCAGGCCAAGGTGAGACGCGAGTGCCAGAATCTCCAGATCAAACAGATAGCCCGATTCACGGCCTTCGCGAAACAGGGCCCGAGCCGCGTCACCTGAAAACAACTTGAAACCACACTGTGTGTCAGACACACCAGGCCGAACGGTCCACCGAGCGAACGCCGAAAATACATTGGCAACCACACGACGCAGCCATTTTCTGCGAACCTGCCCAGCCTCGCTGCCAAATCGAGAACCACAGGCGATGTCAGCTCCCTGTTGCCGAGCTGACAAAAGTTTGTCAACCTCGGAAAATGGAGTGGCATTGTCCGCATCGGCGAACAGGACAAGAGCACCGCGAGACGCAAGCACACCAGTACGAACCGCTGCTCCTTTGCCGTGATTTGTCTCATGCCACAGCAATTGCAGTGCTGGCCACTCGGAAGCAACCTCATGAACGACCGCTCGCGTGCGATCATGGCTGCCGTCATCAACGACAATCAACTCCCAGTCGTCGGCAAAGAGGCGTCGAAAAACATTGAGAGCATCAATCAGCGTAACCTGAATCCGGCTGTCTTCGTTAAACGCAGGAACTATAACCGAAATCGCGGGGCGAGCCTGCTGATTAGAAGTTTCCATCGGCGACTCCCGCATCCAACGGTGTATTTCGCAGTCCGTTGCCGTCCGGAGTAAACAAGTGATAGAGCACGCGCCCATCGATCTGATCGGAAAGGAATCGTACGCTGCCATCCCCAAGAGCAATGTTAACTCCACCTGGATGGAAGCTGTTCAAAAACGGTGATTCTCCTTCGGCCATGTTTCGTCCGGCATTGATGGCATGATCACCCTGGTTTGCACGAGTAAAATCGACGGCAGCCGCCGTGCAGGAATTATCACGGCAAATCGTGTGACTGAAAAACAGTCGAGACTGCCGACCATCCCCTGTCGCCCAGTTGATAGCCGGCCGAGCTGCGTCCACTCCCGTTCGACAGTTTTCCCCCAGCATCAGGGTATTCGACAGGCCGTCGCGAACGGAGACAGCGGTGTGATGTCGAGTTGTTCCATGATACCCCGGCGTTCCCTCGAACTGCCAGTTTTCGCTGAAGAACATCCCCAGACGAAAGAACAAGTCGCGATCGGAAGGTGAACCATCGGCGGAATCCGGATTAGCACACACGACTCCATTCCCATTCAGATCCAGCGGCACATAGAACGGATCGGCCACGCAATCCTGCACGCCATTGTAGAAAAACGAATCGCCAATGCCTCCGTTGAGTGCATAGCTGAGATCACCGTGCCCCGTAGTCGTCCAGTCGCTCGGGCACGTCAGGACCTTCAGATGGATGCTGGCAATCGCCTGATTGGCCGGAAACGTGGCCAATTGATCCCAGTTCCAGCGATCAGCCAGATCCTGACGATCGAGGTAGGGAATCAGATCAACCACCCAATTGTGATGTGGTCCCGGACTGTTCTTATCCGGGTTTGGACCCCCGCCCCAATATCCAGCCGCAGGAAACTGCCTTCGAGCTGCCAAAAATCCGTGCATTCCCAATGAAAGATTCTTCACATGGTTCGCGCACTCCACCCTCCTCGCCGCCTCCCTCGCACTCTGAATCGCCGGAAGAATCAACGACATCAGCAATGCAAGAATGCTGATCACGACAAGAAGTTCGACGAGTGAAAATCCAAACCGGCAACATCCAAACCAAATCGGCCGAGCAAAACGCTTCGCCTCTGCCTTCCGCAATACAGACATGGCTCGCGTGAGGTTCATATTCACACAATCCTTTCAACAACAATCATACGATTCGCCCTCAAGGACACTGCGAACCGACACAGATTTGACCGTTAACCCCGACGACGCTTTTTCTGGAATTATTGATGCTGAAACAACGACCACTAATGTTACCACAGGGGTGGCCTTGATTTGGGTCAACCTCACACAATCCATCTGCATTCTTGCCAGCATTTGCATTGATGCACCCAACACAGATTGTCATCAGCCCGCTACACTCCGGGTATATTTGATTACAATCAAAAGTATCCATGTTGACGACGTTGCACGAAGGCAGATACCCCTGCTGACCTCCAATAACGTGTCCGATTCCCGATGGATCTGCAAAAACCATTCCAATCAAACCTACCAACACCAGTTCAAGCGACGAAACCCTGGACATATCACGCCCCTACAAGAAAAACACGAACAAAGAAACGACTTCAAGGCCAAACGGCGACTCAGCAGTTTTCGAGATCTCTCGTCCTTGTGGCACTCGTCGCGCGTTTCTGAAGGCCGACGAGACATAACATCCCAAGCCCAGCGGGAATTGCGACAGAAGCCCAACTCACTTTCGCTGTAGCAAATCCAAAGCAACCGCAATTGACGTCTTCATCCAACGCCAAAAGGCGAACCTGCATGACGGCAAACAAACCAAACAGCAGAAAAGACACCTTAAGATACATGGAAAATCGGTGCGACAAGAACAGAGCCACACCAAGTACAAGCTGAAAACTTCCTATTCCTAGTGAAAACAAAAACTCCGTCCCGAACGGCACGATCCGGTACGACGCTATTGTGCTCGCAAAAAAAAAATGGTTGCTGTAAATGCAGCATTGCCGACAAAAATAACACAGCAGCGATCGAAAGCCGAGCCACTATGGCAATATGAAAAACAAAACTCGTGTTAGTGCTCATTTCTCAACCCCTGTGGCGGAACTGCGATGCTGCAAAAACTCACGATACCCCGCAGAACAGACTGCAATGTTCGAATACCCTAAGGAGCACAACTGCTTCGCAATCGTCTCATCAAAATCGCAACGATCGCTCTGGCAAAATACGTAAATCTGCTGCTCCTTTCTAATGTTCCGACCATCCAGATGTTGGAAAATATCATACCGGCGAGCGTACACAGGGACATTCAACGAGCCAGGAATAGTTCCTGCCGCGAAATCGACCTCCCGGCGTGCATCAACGAGAATCGCCCCGCTACTTTTCTGACACTCTATCGCATACTCAAGAGGAACCTCGTCGACCTGAAAATACGGCGCAGCAGCCATTGACGATCCACGAGAGAGATTTGGAAGGTCAGCAAAGCAAATGAGGACAAGAGAGCAAACTACCACGAACAGGGTACTAAACAACAGGAAATCCCGCTCGGTCCCGACCCCTGGCAATTTCGGCACGACACGCCAAACCAGAACACAGATCAACATCAGTGTTGTAAACTGTAGGGACCGAAATAACAGGATATTGACCATTGGCGAATCGTCGCTCCGGCGAGACACAAAAACTCCGACACCACTCCATGTTGCCATCAACTCGGCACCAGTCACAAAACTCGAACGCCGACCGCTGTCAAAGATCGTAAAACCTCCTTCAAAGGGCACCACTGTAACCCAATGCGTGTATCTCTTTGCGACAGTCTCCGGTCGAACCAAAGCCAAAAACGGGGAACCCGCAACAGACAGATCCAACACGGACAAGCCAGACGCCGGCTGCGCACGAAACCCGTTGTCCTCAATAGCCGCAACAATTTCATCACCCGATGAGCCCTCACAACTACCGATGTACCGAGCTGAGACAAGATCTTTCGGCGCGCAATCAGAGCCCAGTAAACGCATTGCAGAACAGGCGGCATATGGACCGCATACAGGTCCCGTTATTGTAGTAGTCCAATTCACCCTCTCTTCAGAAGAATCAGATTCGGACGAAGGAGAGGAAGCCAAAACGCAGCTGGAATGAATGAACAACAGAATGATGAAGGAACATCTCACCGCGGTAGGCTGCATTGTCAATGTCTCAGTCATTTCGGCGACCCCAGGCCCTGCGTACCACCAGAACAATCACAATCACGCTGACAACACCAACGTTAAGTATCACCAACCACCATCGCTTTGACTGAGGAGTCGGCAACGGAATTGACCATGCAGGATCCAGGGGCAAGTCCGGAACACCAGCAACAACACTTCCGTCCTCCCACTTATATGGCAATTGAGCGGCACCATCCACTACGACCTTATAACCGTCTGGAATCTCAATCGAGCATTCACAGCGTTCTTTGGTTGCGCGGGGAAGTGCGGAAATCCCCAACGCAATATCCGACCGATTTGTTTCACCTGATGCAAATCGAGTCACCATCTCCACCCGCACCTTGCGGGGATACCAGACGCCTTCGAAATCCCCAAACTCATCCACAGACACGGTCCAATCAATGGCTGTCGCGACTTTCTCTGGAACATCAGGAATCGCACCTGCCGGAAGGACAATTCCCCCAACCGGGGGCAGCGGTTTATAAAACGCCTCGACACTTCGCCCTCCGTAATCCGATTCGCGACTCTTGCTCACCTTCAACGACTGAGGCAACCAGCCATGCTCCGGAGACACAACCACCTCGAATACCCCAAGGCGACTTGTCGCCCGCAAATGATTCGGGGACGAACCCGGTACCAATTCATCACCGGCCGTGTCAAGATAGCGGCGAAGAGACGAACCCCCAATCTGAAAAAACGCATACTCAGCACCACTGAGCGACTGAACCATCTTGTCAATCCCTCGAATTTGCGATTCATCTTTAACAAGGGCTGGATCCGTCAACATCACCATCAGGGATGCGTCTTTCCCGTCAGCCACTTGCTCTCCTGACGAATTGAACGCTGCCTGCACACTCAGAATTCTACCGTCGTCGTAAACCAGGTATTCATTGACATAAAAGGGCGCAGTACCCTCTGCACCGGGCTGGATTCTGTATCTGGTCAGGCCATCGCAACGAACAATTTTGCAACCCACCGTATGGTCCACCGCGCCAAATTCCGCCAACTGGTTTGTTGCTTTGGTCGATCCCAGGACGGAGAAAGATAACTTTTCCAGGGCGCCCACGGCAGAGTTCAACTTCTGCGACACGTGATCATCAGCAAATGCCGCGGGCCCAAAAGCAACCCGGCCGACCAGTGCAAAAAGAATGCAACCGGAAATCTTCACGCCCCAGCGCTTTGCAAGTCGCAAAGCGGCCGGAGAAATGACCAGATCGGATGTCAGAACCGTCTCAGTGTCATACGAGTGCATGCGATTTATTTCCATGCGCGGAATTGGCCCGGGGTGACTGCAATCACATCAATGCGACCGTGCAACTCCGCACGATGCCAGGCGCAGTCCCATAAAACGTGTAACGATGATACTTCTGGTCGTCGCAATCCGCCTTCATGTCCTCATCCTTCGGCCAGATGCTGAAATGCCGACGCACTGTCATCTGCGAGCAGTTGCATCTGTATCACCTGAAATTCGTCGAGATGTCTGTCAACTTTTGAAAAGCCACACATCAGCCCAGTTGCTTCCCCGGCTACGACTTATTCGGAAATACGCGATTGGCAGGCAGCAACTGGACCAGGCACTTCGTCATCGGAGACCGCAGCAACCGAAGTACGTGGAAAAACTACCAACAGAAAGCAAGTCAATTTTCGAAATATCTTGCTCACCGTGCACGCGATGGTTGTGGTGCAAGGTAACTAGTTACGTGGAGATAATCACACCGTAGGGGCGTTTGTCAATGGCCTGGTGCTCCGATAGTGGGGATTTGGGGGAATTCCTTTGTGATTGCTCCTGCCGTCTTGAAAGCTGCAAGTTTCGTTCATGTCAGAATGCTGATCACGACAAGAACTTCAATCGACCTGAAGCCGCTTCGTCGAAGCACTGTGGTCAGTTGCCGTTTTGCGGCCATTCATTAACCGGCCATTCTCACGTCGCTGTCGATGTGCCAGCGCATGCGGGGTTTGTCACGCTACGTTGTGTCAAAGCCCGCGATTCTCCTGAGCCTTCCTCAGGGGCGATTGACGTCTTTCCACTGGTTAGCAATTGATACCCCTTTGATCGCAGGACTGAGCGTTACGAAATGAACAATCATATGCTGATCGCTGCGGGACTCGATTCTGGCCAATTCAACGTTTCCCTTCCGCAACCTGCCGTAGCGATGATCGCCTCTTGAAAACGATCATCAGGCTGATAACGGCCGCCGCAATAACATTCACGGCAACGAATGGACCCCAGGTTGAATACGACTCCTTTGTCTCGGACCCTCCGGCCAGATCAATCGCATTCTGAAAAGGCACAAGTTCCCCGCCCCGATACTCCACCATTTCCTGCCCTTCGAGCCCAGAAATGATTGTTCCATCACGAAGAGCCACACCCTGGAGCGTAAACGTGTTCTCAGTAACGGCTGCAAACGAACACTGTGTGACAGAAACTTGCTCTGTGTAGTTCAGTGAATCTCTATAGAAATGAGAAAATGTCACACGCTTCGGATACCACCATTCGCTGTCCCACTGCGACAAATCCGCGCACATCTCATCTCGGCATACCACGGTTGTCCCGGACGCATCACGTACGTCGGTCACAATCTCAGACCAGATGACTGATGGCCCGGCGTCTATATCAACGATTACTGTCTGGCGGCTATTACTCGCAACCTCGAACGACAACAACACGAGTTCATGGTTGTCCCGGATTGTTCCATCCCTTCGTATTCGTGTGCTTAACTCCTCTGGGATTTCTGCAGAAGCCACCACGTCCCCTTGATTCATTAACACCGGGAAATCGTCCAATGGCCTACCCAGTGTCAGCCACGAAGCACGTTCACAGTGAACACCAAATCGACGAAAATCGAGGATAAACCTTGGCGCAATAGTCCCGGCGTCAAATTTTGCGCTATTGCTGCCTGGTGTTTCGAGGTACTCAAAATAACCAGCCGTGTTCTGGCAATTCCGGCAATATACTTCACGGAAGCCACTTAGGTTCAGGTCAATGCGGTGTCGATCGTTTGTGAAATCGCTCCATAAATCAAATTGGTTCGACTGCTTTGCAGATTCAGGCCAATGAGCTGCGCCGATTGCACGGTCAAAACGGGCAGCGATCGCGGGCATTTTATTTCTGTATTCTAACATGCTGGAGAGAACTGCTCGCCCATCCTGCTGGCCTGACACCACGGTGGCATTAACAGAACTAAATGAGAGAACCAACAGCATCGGCAATGTCCCCTGGAAACGGAAGACCCAGTTCACAAGACAGCACTCCTCGACAGAAACTCGTAAAATATAAAAGCCAGCAACGGGACAGGGGCGAGCGCGACATCTGCTTGCCTGAGAACCTCAGTTGCAGTCTGATGTTTTGAAGATCGGCTTCTCCACGGGTGGCAAGTTGTTGTTCGGCGTTCCCAAATCCGCTAAACAGATCATTTCCGATGTCGCCTGTCCGGTTTCCGGATTTGTATAAGTTATTCTCCGCTGGGTGCACCTGAATGA
>CAIQIE010000116.1 GCA_903871805.1 uncultured Planctomycetaceae bacterium
GGGGCGAACTTTAAAAGTCAGTTGTGTCAAAGTGCCCATGCGGTTTTGTGAACCGACCAGCAGCCTGCACAGATCATATCCAGCCACATTTTTCACGACACGTCCACCGGCGTGAAAACGGCGGCCTTTTCCGTCGACCGCCTCCAGCCCGATTAGGTAATCTCGAAGGGTTCCGTAACCGTATTGCCGAGGCCCTGCGATGTCCATTGCCACCATCTCGCCCACTGGCATAGACGGATCCGCAACGTCAATGGGTAATTGCTGACCTTCCTTGTCGAGGATGGCGTTGAGTTCACAGACAGGCATTGCTGCGCCCACCGTGATTGTCATATCGCGGGCCGGATAATCGATGATACCACCTGGCACGAAGACATCGGAACGGTGTTGGCTCATGAGGAAGGGACATCCTGTGGGTAGTGTTCACGTGAGACAGCGTTGTGGGGGAGTTCCCTTTGTTGAGTTTGGTCACGGCGAACTTTCAGCAGTTTGAGAAGTCGCCGGAAGTATACAAATCTGCGCGCAAAAAAAACCTCTGTCAGTTGTGCTGAGCAAACGCTGTTGACGCCCATTGAGAATAAAAAGTGGGCACCCGACGCCCGGGTCATGTGATCCGAAACATGGTCGGCGTGACAGTCGGCCGGGATCAGACCGGGTTCCCTATTGGGTTTATCTGTAGGGTCAACTTGTTGTGCTGCTGACAAATCTGGCAGAGGTTCTGCACATGAAGTGCATGGAGACGATACGCTTCCAGAGAGGTGGTTGCAAGCCATTGTCCCAAAGAGTTTTTTTCTGCGGAAATCTGCGGGAATCGTGCGGATTTTTTTGGTAGTGTGAGGTTTTTGGCGAGTTTCGGGTTGGTTTGACACGGTTGAGTTCGTGTTTTTGAGAGTGTTTGTGTGCGGTTTGGGGGGGATGGGAGGTGCTGGTGGCTTCGTGATAGGGGTGGTGAGATAGCGTACAGGGCGGGATTTGCTGATTGCGGAGCTTGGGTTTGTGGTGGTTTCAGGCGGGGCGCGAGTCATTGCCATCGACGCTGGTAATGGCCACCGGGGAATTTGAAAGAACTCTAATCGTGGTGCAGTTCGCGCAGAATGCAATGAGGTAGAAGTCCGGTCGCGATCACCAGCCTCACGCATTTCCGATTGCGATGGAGCTGTGCGGGTGTCCGACCATCGCAGCTATTTAGCCCGGGGTGTTTTGGGAGGTGGGCTGGTTGTTTACGGGGATCGTGAGGGGACGCGTAAAAGTGTGGTTTCAGTGGGGCAGAAAGAGGTCGAGATGTCAGAACAGCAGAGAGTGGTTGAATTGGGATTAATGAGCTTTGAGAATCTAGCAGAGGCGCGGCGAGACTGGATCCAGCAGGTGTTACGGCCATGGTGTCAGGCGGCATCGCTCAAGGAGCTTCGTAAGGCGGAACAGGAGTGGCTGGACATTGCGGGGCGAGTCGATGCGAAAGCGACTTTATGGACGTGGGCGTGGGAGCGTTTTCCGGAGATTGTGCATGCAGAAATGCCGGGTGTGCATGAGACGTGGGAAGTCAATGTTTTGCTGAAGGATGGTCGGGAGCGGAGAGGATATCCAGACAACCGTCAAAGCCTGCGAGGGATGCTGGTCTTGATTACCAGAAGCGCTGAATCGGGTTTAGGGCAGACTCCGACGATGAGTATCGACGAGATTCAGACGATCCATCGGATACGGTGTTAGTCAAGTCAAAGAATGCGGTGCCAGCGTTGTGCCGTTATCGTCGAGCGTTCGATTGCCCAGGTGGCCTGGGGCACTGGTGCGGGGAAGCTCAATCCCGTTTTTCGCCGAGCGTTCTGTTCGCAAAACGCCTGCAGTATGAACTTAGCGTTTGGAATGTCCGGCACCACTGGACGCAGGCTGGCTACCCGGAGTAAAGCAAGTATCAGCAATTGTACGGAATGTCACGGCACCGATATCACACAAAAAAGAAAGGGGCGAAGGCGAAAAATTTCGCTCCGCCCCTTTCGAGTGTTCTTGTCGCCTTGCGACGTTATCAAAACATTAGTTTGGTGCTGCAAGCGGCGGTGGGGTGGCTTCGGATCCGGCAGCCTTATCGGCAGGTGGCAGTTCAGCCTGTGTGGCTGGAGGTGTTACCGTGTTGGAATCGCCGGTGCACCCGACGACCAGCGCAGAAAACAGCAGACAGGACAATGTGATACGCATGTGAATTCCTGATAGTAATGGGAAAGAAGGCAAAAGAGGCCGACTGCGTTCAGCCGGCCGCAGCTGGAAAACGACTAGAAATCGCCGATGACATTGCCGTCGCCCATTGCGGCGAGGTTCATAAAGAGTTTCCCGAGGGAGCCATCACCACCGTCCATGTTCTTGGAGATTGCTCGCACAGAACCGTCGGCCATTGCGAATTGAACGATGCCGGTGTGGAAGCTTTCGAACTGATACCAGTTCTGTGTTACGGTGTTGTTGAGTCCCCATGCAGCAGGCATACCACCGGCCATCATCCAGCGCCAGTTATACAAATCTCCGCCGGTAATTTCACCGAACAAAAAGGTGTTGCTGGTACCGTCGGTGATGTCGCGGAAGTTAACCTTGAAGTCTCGTGTTCCGAAGACACCTTTGTACTGAGACCATGAAGCCCATCGCTGAATGTTGCCAAGGAAGCCGGCAACGCCCATGTAGTTGGTGGCCCCTGTACCCTGCTCACCCGCGAAGAGACCAATTGTGAAAGAACCGCCAGTGGCCGTTTCCCACATGTGCATTCGGGAGGGTGTGTTTCCGCTCGTGCTTTTCTGAGGATCAGACGGGCAGAGGAACGCGCCAATGTTATAGCGAGCCAGATTCCAGGTCGTCGCGTCATTGAAATAGACAGTTTCTGGCAGATACGTAGTGGAGGTTGTGCCTGGTCGGAAATTCACGCCCTTCCAGATTGCAATCTGCTGGTACAGATTATCCTGCTCAATGAACGGCAGAAGCTGGGGCAGAATCCCCATGTGCTGGTGGTTGTTCCACGTGAGATTGAGAGGTCCAGCGCCGCCGTAGGCAACGGTAATATCCGGACCGAAGGCCCCGCGTGGCATTGCATTGTACACGTCGTGATGGTTGTGGCTGGCGAGAGCAATCTGCTTGAGATTGTTCTTGCACTGGGTGCGTCGAGCGGCTTCGCGGGCCTGCTGAACAGCGGGAAGCAGCAGTGCCACCAGGATCGCGATAATCGCGATCACGACCAACAATTCGATCAGCGTGAACCCACGTCGATCTGCAGCGTTGGTGCTACGAGAGAACTTTTTCATGAAATTTCCTCCAGGAACAGAAAATGGAGAACAAAAAAAAACTCCGCTCGGCAACATTACAACAGAGAAACGAAGGCTGCCGAAAGGAGAACAGACGACAAAATACAGTACATCATCATGCAGACAGCAAATTTGCCTTGGGTAGTTAACCAAGGCAACTCTGTCGGCAAGAAATTGCGCCAATTGAAAAACAATTATCGCACTTGTTAGCAAAAACCGAACCATTCTTTGAAAACGTCGCCTAATCGTGAGGCATTCCCACGGAATGTGATCAAAAAAAAGCCCAGATTTCAAAGCGTTGTAGGCATATAATTCCAAAAACCAAGGTTTTGGTGTGCGAATTTGCTCTGTGGGTAAGCACTTCTTTGTAAAGCGGCTGCATGGTTTTGCGTCAAAGTTTACACTTGGATGCCTGTTTTGCGTGCAGGCTGCCTTGGGGGGTGGCGGCGGGACGTAGGGCTAAATGGGACAGATGGAGCTGAGTTCCCGGGGGCGGTGTTGGTGGAAGTCCCGTCTGGAAATCGGCTTCGGTCTTTGACGCACAGCGGTTAAGATCGCACAGTGTCGGGTGGTCTCTGCTGCGTGATTGCTATCAGTCCGAGAGCGGGTCGCGGCGTATGGATTCGGCAAGCCCCTGCATGTGGAATGGCTGCCCAGGTGAATGGAGTCCCGGATGAACGGTTACCAGAAGACAATCCGATTAACAGTTTTTCTTGTGCTTGTAATTTCCGGCCGACTGATCGGGTGTCCATTTTGTCTTGCGCCGCCTCAGACCTTTTCCGAGCAGTTCCTGCTTGCGGATGTGGTAGTGATCGCTGAGTTGCTGAAGTTTGAGGTTCTTAATGAAGGCACTCAGCCGAAGAGCACGCTGCGAATCCGGGAAATTCTGAGTGATGAGGGTCATGTTGCTCGACGGTGTGGTCTGAGTTCCGGGATGTCGGTCGTGATTTTTGCTGAAGCGGCCGGTAAGCCGGGCGATTTGTTTTTGATGTATGGAGATCTTCGGGATCCGCAGAAGACTCAGTTGCTGCAGACCTTTGTTGGTGTTGAGTCTGATTCGAACGGTGCAGTACAGATCGCGGGGGGTGCGGAGCCGGCAGTGTCTTCCAGCGGCGCTATCCGCGCTGGCGCATTTCGCGGCGATCGAGTGATTCGCAAAACGTCGCTGAGGGTGCCTGACCGGGTGGACTGGACGGAACATCTTGCGATCAGTGCTCTCGCTGCGGACTATCTTCGCAGCATGCCGGATCGTGAACAGCCTCAGTCTGAGCGATTGGCATGGTACGCTGCCTACCTGGAATGTCCTGACGCAGAAGTTGCCGGGGATGCGTGGGCGGAGTTTGGTGGTTCGACGTACGCAGACGTGAAGGCGAATCGGCATTTGTTTCAGCCGGAGTTACTGCGGCAGTGGATTGCCGACCCATTGATGAGTCCGGAACGCCTTGGTTTGTATGGTCTGATGTTGGGTTTGAGTGGGGGTGTCGAAGATGCAGAGTTTCTGCTGACACACATGTTGGACGAAAAAACGAAAGAATTTCGGTTTGGTGCGGAAGGGTTACTGGCCGGTTTTTTACTGTTGCGTGGGGAGTCGGGACTGGATGTGGTGGAGTCGCAGTTCCTGTCTTCGAGGGGGAGTGATACTTCGCGTCATGCGTTGGCAATGACACTGGACTTTTTCGTCAGTTACGAAGCCTCAGTAATCTCGAAGGATCGAGCGTGTCGGGCGATGCGGCAGCTGGTTGGCAGTGCGGTGCTGCGTCAAACGGCGATCAGCAGCCTGGCGCGATGGGAGGACTGGGCGTGTCTTCCCGAGTTGATTCGGGTATTCGACACCGAGATTGAGCAGGGGCAAGTTGCTGCGGGGCATGTGCTGGACGAATCCGGATTGCGGGCTATTCTGGAGTTTGCGAGGTTGTGTGAAAAGGCTGGGCGGGATTCGAAGGGGCCGGTCAGTGCTGCAGTCACAGAATCATCTGCCAATGCCGCAGAGTTTCTGAAAAGGGTGGAAGCGGCGAACCCTGGCTTGTTGAAGCCCGCGGAATATGAATTTACGGCACCGCAGTGACTCGTACTGCCGTATGGAAATCGGCAGGCGCCAGTCTGTGATCCTGCGTGTTTGAGATGACGCCATCGCATCGTCTCGGCGGGCCGCGAATGCCAACTGGTGGCCGAAAGCTCCCGGGCAGTAGCATCCGGGGCCTGCGGATTGCAGTAAAACACAGTAATCTGTTGGTTCTGCCTGATTTTTCAGGTGACCGCCTGCCGGATTTTTGTTACGAAGATGGCCTCTGAACTCTGAGGGAGATTCTGAACAGGGGTAACATAGTGACTGGAATCGCAGCGAGATCGGTGTTCCTGAAGTGTGTGACCATTGTGAGTGCGATGGTGATTGCCGTATTTGCGGTGCAATCTGGCCGGGCCCAGGATCCTCAGTTGCGTTTTGGTTCGGGCGTGCCGCGCGAGGTGGAGCAGATCTACGACAAGGGGTTGAAGTGGCTGGCCGAGAACCAGTCGGAGTCGGGGAACTGGGAATCCGGCGATAATGGTCCGGGCGTGACAGGCATGTGTGTCATGGCATTTCTTGCCAGTGGTGAGGATCCGAATTTTGGGCCGTGGCGCGACAATATTCGCAGAGCGGTTCGGAGCATGATTCAGAGTCAGAGCGCCGAGACAGGTTTCTTTGCATCGAACATGGGGCACGGCAGCATGTACCACCATGGTTTTGCGTGTCTGGGCATGGCAGAGGTCTATGGTGTGCTGGATGAAGACACATTGTGGGATGCCTCGGTGGACGTGAAGGATCGGCGATCGATTGGCCAGTCGCTGGAGTTGGCGGTTCGAGCTTCGGTGACGGCTCAGAAGAACAACGAGTGGAATGCGTGGAGATATTCTCCGGAGGCCACGGATGCTGATACATCGGTGTCCGGGGCTGTGCTGATGGGCTTGCTGGCCGCGCGTAATGCCGGCATTCGGGTTCCGGATGAATCGATCGAGAAGGCGCTGGAATACTTTCGATCCATGACCACTAATCGTGGCGAAGTGGGTTATTCCGGCATAGGTGGTGGTGGCTCCGCAAACCTGAAGGCGATTGCTGCCCTTGTTTACTCGATTGGCCGTCGCAAGGATCTCAAGGAATATCAGGCGGTGCTGGGGCAATTGACAGTGAACCTCGAACATCAGGAATACAGCTATCCGGAATACTTTCGTTATTACACAGCCCAGGCCTTGTTTCAGGGAGACTTCGAGGCATGGCAGAAGTGGAACCGAAGAACGGCGAAAGAATTGAAGGATCTTCAGGAAGATGACGGGAGTTTTCAGAGTCAGCATGGTGCCGCGTATGGAACGGCGATGTCGCTGCTGGCCATGGCACTGAACTATCGCTTTCTCCCGATCTACGAACGTTGACCTCGGGGGTGGGCGATGGTTGGCGGGACTGGGTGACTCATGGTGATGTGGCTGAATGTGCTGTTGTTTCTTGAATGACGTGGTGAGTGGGCTTTCCGCGGGTTGAACACCGTGTCGGCATTCCGGTGAGGCTCCTTTTTTGCTGGCGGACACGGTGGGGGATCTGTCAGAATGACGATATCTCCTGGAATCCACACAGAGACACAGCGAGAATCCGTCCCAACAACGCCTCCTTCATACCTGCCGGGTTTCCCAAGGGGCTTCGATTCATGCGATATTCCGTCCTGACGATCGTGTTCTTGATCCTCAGTCATTCCGCTGGCACGAGCCGCGTGTCTGCCGGTGACGTGCCTTCATTTCGCAATGATGTGATGGCCGTGTTGTCTCGGTCCGGTTGCAGTCTGGGCACGTGTCATGGCAATCAGAATGGCAAGGGCGGTCTGAAGTTATCCCTGCGGGGTCAGGATCCAGAGGCGGATTTTGTGACGCTGACTCGTAGCCTCGGGGCTCGGCGTGTCAACGTAATGAGTCCGGACGACAGTCTGTTGCTGAAGAAGCCGGTGATGGAGGTTCCGCACGAGGGAGGGCGGCGATTTCGAGCGGGCTCCGAGGAGTACCGAGTGCTTCGGGACTGGATTGCGGCTGGTATGCCGGCGGATGGAGATTCGGCAGTGAGGCTGGTTAGGCTGACGGTGGAGCCCACGGAGGTTACGTTGTATTCCCCGCAGGCATCGCTGCGGCTGAATGCTCGCGCGGAGTATTCGGATGGTTCGGTGCGGGACGTGGGCGACCGAGTGGTTTTTGAATCGTCCAATCCGGCGGTGGGAGTGACCGTAAACGGGGAAGTGCAGTTTCCGGAATCCCGAAGTGCGCGGCAGACATCGGTGACCGTGCGTTACCTTCAACAGCAGGTTGTTTCGCGACTGGACTATGTTCCGGAGCGGCCGGGTTTTGAGTTTACGGCACCGGCGCCTGCCAATGTGATTGATGAGTTAGTGTTTGCACAATTGCAGCGACTGCGGATCAATCCTTCGGAGATTTGCGATGACGTCACGTTTGTGCGGCGAATCTATCTGGATGTAACAGGATCAATACCCACGGGGGTTCAGGCAAAGGAGTTTGTGCAATCCACGGATCCCGACAAGAGGGCCCGGCTGATTGACAGGTTGCTGGATTCTCCGGAGTACGTGGATTTTCAGACGTTGCGCTGGGCTGATTTGTTGCGGGTGGAAGACAAGACCCTGGATTCAAAGGGTGTGGAGGTCTTTCATCACTGGATACGTGAGAGTTTGGCTGCGGACAAGCCACTGCATCAGTTTGCCGCAGAGATTGTGGGTGCGCGGGGGAGTACGTATGCAGAGCCTCCTGCGAATTTTTATCGGGCCTTGCGAACACCGGAAGAAAGGTCGGAAGCAACGGCGCAGGTATTTCTTGGCGTTCGCCTTCAATGTGCACGTTGCCACAATCATCCTTTTGATCAGTGGACGCAGGATGACTACTACGGCTGGACCGGTTTCTTTGCGAGGGTGGACTATAAGATTCTGGAGAATCGCCGCAGGGACACAAACGACACGCATGAGTTTGACGGTGAGCAGATTGTGTTTATGAAATCGTCTGGTGAGGTGAAGAATCCGACGACAGGCAGGACTGTGAAGCCGAGATTTCCGGACAGCCAGATGGTTCACGCGGCGGTCAAAGGGGCACGCGGCGTGGTTGTTGAGGATGGGGATCGGCTGCTGCTGTTGTCAGAGTGGTTTGGTCAGGGAGAGAGTTCCCGATTTGCGGCGACGCAGGCGAACCGCATATGGTCTCAGCTGAACGGCCAGGGGATTGTGGATCCGATTGATGATTTTCGTTCCACGAATCCGCCGTCCAATCCTGCGCTGCTTGAGGCGATTACGAGGGAGTTTGTTGCGGCGGGATATCGGATTCGACCATTGATGCGTCTGATTCTGAATTCGCGAACGTGGCAGTTGTCATCGCGAGCGAATGGAACGAACGAAGACGACGCAACGATGTGTTCTCATGTGATTCCACGGCGTTTGACGGCTGAGCAGACTCTGGATGCGATGAGTCAGGCGCTGGATGTTTCGATACGATACGGTGGGTATCCGGAAGGAACTCGTGCTGTGCAGTTGGCGGGTGTACGCAATGGGGGGCATCGATACAGCAGGCCGGAGGCTGGGGATCGTTTTCTGGCATTATTTGGAAAACCTGGTCGCCTGCTGACCTGTGAATGTGAGCGAACAGCGGAAACGACACTGGCGCAGACCATGGAGATGGTGGGTGGCAGTGTGGTTTCGGAGTTAGTGCAGAAGTCGGGAAATCGGATTCATCGAACGCTGCAGTCGAGTGAGTTGACGGGGGAGTTTTTGTCGGACTTCTGGTGGTCGGCTCTGAGTAGAGAGATTTCCGCTGAGGAGTTGCGGGCGTTCCGGGAGCACGTGGATTCGTCGGCGGATCGCCGGAAGGCGCTGGAAGATGTTGTTTGGTCCGTATTGAATTCGAATGAGTTTTTGCTGCGACGATAGTTGGATGTTGTAAGCGGCGTGTGTGTTGGGGGAGTTTGTTTCGGAGGTTACTCCGGCGTTGCATGAAAATTGACAGTTGGGTGATTGCCGCTGGCGGGACAACAAAAACGGAAGACTGTGAGGGTTCAATGCCGTCGAATATTTCCTCATTTCATCGTCGACACATGCTGCGGGCGGGTGGTGCCGGGATGCTGGGTCTGACGCTGCCGAAGCTGCTGCAGGCAGACGAGCAGCAGGGGCAGGGCCGGACACCGGGTCGCGCAAAGTCTGTAATTTTTCTGTTTCAGTGGGGCGGTCCCAGCCATGTGGACACCTTTGACATGAAACCTGAGGCGCCGGACGGGTATCGATCGCTGTATCGGACGGTGTCCACTTCTGTGCCGGGAATGCATGTGTGTGAGCATCTGCCGGAGACAGCGAAAGTGATGCATCGTTTTGCCCAGCTGCGAACGGTTCACCACACCATGAACAACCACAATTCTGCAGGTTACACGGCGTTAACGGGGGTAGAGCCACTGGTGGACGATCAGCGACTGCGGGAGTCACTGGATCTGTTTCCGGGATATGGTTCGGTCGTGGACGCCGTGGCACCGGGAGTGAGCGGAATGCCGACATGTGTCTCGTATCCGTATCAGATTGCGGATGGTTCGGTAACACCTGGTCAGCGGGCCAGTTTTCTAGGCAAGCAGCACGATCCGTTATTCTTTAAGGATGATCCCAACGATCGTGATTTCAGGCTGTCGCAATTGAGTCTGCCTGCGGATATTTCCCTTGATCGGTTGGGCAGTCGTCGGGGCCTGCAGCAGATTATTAATCAGCAGTCGCGAGAGCTGGACGCATCGTCTGCGGCCAGGGGGCTGAATGCCTATTACGATCGAGCGCTGGAAATGCTGAATTCGAATCGGGTCCGGGAGGCCTTTGATCTGTCGTCTGAGCCGGAAATGCTTCGTGAGGCTTATGGCAGAACGACTTATGGTCAGAGCTGTCTTTTGGCGCGGCGGCTGGTTGAACATGGGGTGAAATTTGTGACGGTGTATTTTGCGCCGAGTATTGGAGGACGCAGCAGGACCGATGGCGGATGGGATACTCATGGCTTTGACAATACGCGGATGTATGAAATTCTTCCCGAATGGCATCTTCCGGTCACGGATCATACGCTGCCCGTACTGATCAACGATCTGAGTGAGCGGGGGCTGCTGGACGAGACGCTGGTGATCTGGATGGGCGAATTCGGAAGAACGCCGAAGATCAACGCGAACATCAGCCGGGATCACTGGCCCAAATGTTATACGGTGCTGATGGCGGGAGGTGGAGTTCAGGGTGGAGCTGTGTACGGGGCATCGGACAAATATGGGGCTGTACCGGATCGGGATCCCGTAACGACAGGAGATCTGGCGGCAACGATGTATTACGCGATGGGCATCGACCACAACATCGAGCTGCGGGATAATCTGAATCGTCCGCTGCCGATAGCGAGGGGCAGGGCGGTCACTGAGATCTTCAGCTGAGAGAGTCAACAGAGTCACAGGGTATGGCCGGGTGAAGATACTCGGCATTACATACAGGGAGAAGGGTATGTCGATTGGAGTCAGCAGCAGGCCAGTGCGGTATCTCGCCGTTGCGGTCGTGATGGTTGTGTCCGGAGTATCAGGAGACAGCCGGGCGCAGGATACAGCGAGTGCCGGGGCCTCGGAGGAATCGCAGAGCAGCGGAATTGTGGAGGGGGCCGTTGTGGAGGTTGCTGCGGACCCGTATACCCCGAGAGAGGACGTGCAGGGGGATTTGCATATCGCGGGTTCGCAGACAATGCAGCAGATGGTGGCGCTCTGGTCGGATCGATTTCAGGAGTTGCATCCCAACGTGAAGTTTCAGGTGGACTGCCATGGATCCGAAGGAGCCTTGCCGACTCTGGCGAAGGGGAATGCGGCGATTGTAGCGGTCAGTCGTCTGCTGACGGCGGATGAGAAGGCAACGCTGGAAAAGGAGCTTTCGCGCAGTGTGATTCAGAAGATCGTGGCATGGGATGTGATGGGTGTGATTGTGCATCCGGATAATCCTGTGAAGGGTTTACAGTTTGTTCCGGGCAAAGGCATTCTCAGTCAGGTTGACAACGGAAGGTCAGTGAAACACTGGGGTGATCTTGGGCTGACCGATGAATGGGCGGAGTTGCCGTTAACGGTGGTTGGACCCGGAGTCGGGCATGGTACGCGGAACTGGATCGATGGAATTCTTCGCGGTGCGGGTTTGGAAGCTGTGCCGATGAAGGAATTGGGCACCAGGGACGAGATGATACGGATGGTGGCTTCCGAGCGAGGTTCTGTGGGGCTCGTAAGTTTATCGCACGGCGGTTTAGAGAAGGTCAGGGTATTGCCGGTTGCCGACGGGGATTTGGTGGTGCGGCGACCCACCGAAACGGAGATTGTCAATCGCGAGTATCCACTGATCCGTCCATTGACTCTGGTCATGGCAGAATCGGATGGTGGTGCGGGCGGGGTGCTGGCTGAGGAGTTTTTGGCGTATGTTCTGAGTCATTCCGGGCAGGAGGATGTTGTGAAGGACGGATTTTATCCTCTGAATCGGTCCGAGTGGCGTGTTCAGCATCAGAAGCCCGGTGCGAATCAGGAACGCTGAGTCTGTGAGGCAGGAATCTGTTGTGGGGTTGAGCGAAGATGGTGAGTGCATCCCGGGTGATTGGTCAGAAGAGCTGTGTGAGAATACCGTTACTGCTGGCGCTGATGTTCAGTGCAGGTGGGATGGTTCGTGGCCAGGACGTTCGAGACCGCGATGCTTCATCGGCAGGTTCGTTGGCGGACCCTGCGCAGAGTGGTCAGGCGCAGGGCAGATACCTTGCCCCCGGCAGTCAGAACTCAGGGGCGTGGAAACTGGGGATCCTTTCGCGAAACACGGATACGGGTGTACTGATTTCGCAGGTGCAGTCGGGTTCGGTTGCGCAGCGATCGGGGCTGGAGGCGAATGATGTGATCGTGAATGTTGCAGGGTATCAGGTGGGGCTTGTGGAAGGCCGACTTTACGACATTGCGGATGAGTTAGTGCGACGTGTGGATGGTCGTGGTCGCGTCAGTCTGCTGGTAAGAAACGGGCGAGATGGAAAGCTGGTCAATGTACCCGTGGTCTTTACGTCTTCGTTGCGAAGACTGAGTGGGGACGTGACAACCACGGATCGTTATTCTGTCAGTTCGGCGGCTTCTCTTACGGTTCGACTACTGGATATCACAAAGCCGCAGTGGAATGAGGTCTCGATCGCGGAAGTGCGGATGGATGTTCCGCGCAAGTTTCCGGTGGGCTATCAGTTGGAATTTGATCCGGCTCTGCTGCGTGCCGGTCACAGATATGCGGTGCAGGCCAGGGTGATGGATCGAGGCCTGACGATCCTGCAGACGCCGCAGGCCGTGGAGGTGAATGTGTCCGGGGGTAACGTGAACACAAACCTGCGGATGACGTTGAACAATCGGCCGGGCGCCGGAGGTGTCCTGCCTTCGCTTCTGATAAATCAGTGGTATTCGAAGTATCTGGGGCGAAAGCCGAATGCAAGGGAGGCCGCGACATGGGAGAGCGCGCTAAGTCGCAGCAGTACACCGGAGGAAATCCAGGCAGCTTTGCTGAGCAGTACTGAGTATTATGAGCAGCAGGGAAACGATCCGGATCGTTATATTGACGCTGTGTATATGGAGGTCACGGGAAAAAAGGCTTCGGCAGAAATTCATCGTGCACTTCGAAAGCAACTGGATCAGCAGGGGCAGCGATTGAAGTTTGTTGAAGATCTGATTCAAAAAAATCCAATTCCGGGATGATCGGGCGGGGCTGCGGAGGCCATCAGATCAGCTGCCGAAATTTCGAGGTCGTTGAAACAATGTTGAACAGGGTATTGAGGAAGACATCCATGAAGTTCCTGCCTGTTGTGATGGCCTTGTTGATCTGTGGACCTGTTGCGGCGGATGAGGCGAATCGCAACGGGAGACTGGATGTCGGAGTACGCCCGATTTTTGCCTGGGACTTCAGTGATTCCGGCTTTCGGTCAGCGGTGGGTGATCTGACAGTCGGTGGTATTCACGGGGCGCCGACGACAGACATTGCTGGTCCGCGACCACCGGTGTTTCCAGGGTTTGCTGGCGACAATCGAGCGCTGATGCTGGACGGTCGATCGCGACTGGAGATTACAGACCCCGGAGACTCCCTGCTGGATTTTCGAGACGGTGAAACCATCACAATTGAAGCCTGGGTGCAGCCAACAGCGCTGAAAGAGGGTCAGCAGGTGTACCTGATTGGCAAGGGCCGCACTGGTCGCCCGGGTATGATCTCTGAGAATCAGAACTGGGCGTTGCGACTGCGTGGAATGGGCGGAACGGCGCGTGTGAGTTTTTTGTTCCGGTCTGCTGATACGCCGGGAGTGCTGGACCAGACGGGCAGCGAGACGGTCAAACCGATTCCTGGTGAGCTGCACCGCTGGAATTCGGACCTCGGATTTTCGGTTGATGGCGAGTGGCATCATGTGGTTGTGTCTTTTCGGTTTGGAAGTAAGTCGTCTCCTATGGCCTGGCTTGATGGTGAGCCGACCGATGGAACATGGGATCTGGGGGCGAAGACGTATTCTCGTAAACCGCATGTGGATAACGATCAGGTCTGGATCGGGTCGGCATTGGGGGGCAATCAGAGCAACAGTTTTCAGGGGGCGATCGACAATCTGTGTGTTTATCGCAGCGAGCTGAAAGATGCGGATGTTCAGTTTCGATATCGCTCGACTCGAAAAACGTATTGGACTCCGGAGACAGCGTCGGGTGATTTGCCGGCTGGGTCGGTGCTGTTGGATATTCGTGAGCATGTCAGGCAGTCGACACCGTGGGATCGAGAGCGAACGCGGATTTCGATGCAGTGGCAGCAACCGGCTGCTGCGCTGATCAGGCTTCCGCGAAGATATCTGGAGGGAGGAGTTATCGGCGATCGCAGCGGTCCGGTGATTGTCCGCATGCGAACGATGCTCAGTACAGCAGCTGTAAAAACGCAGTTTCTGATTCGGGCACGGTCTGCCAGCCGGTTGCTGATTGATGGCGTTGAGGTGGCCACGTTGACTCCATTGACTTACGCCTCTGATGGTCATCAGGAAGTGCCGGTGCCGCCAGAGCCTCTGTATCCGGGCATGCATCCGGTTCCAGCCGGTGATCAGGAAGTGATTGCCGATGTGGAGTTGGCAGCGGGCCGGCATTTGGTGGAATTTGAGGCGTTGGCTGGCGGAAAGAATATGCGTGTCGAGACCAGTGAAACGCTGGTCGCAATGGGTTCTGTAACACATGGTTTTGAAGTCATTTCACCAACGGATTTTTCGTATCGCCTGGATGAACAGAGCTGGCAGGGCCTGGTAGTGCGGCAGCAGGAATTTCTTGCCGACCTCGAGTCGCGGGTTCGCATGGAGAACAGTGCGGAAGACAACACCTGGTGGGAACAGCGTCATGCTCTGGTTGGTTCGTTAATTGGAGATGACGCAGCGCGGGTAAGTTCATGGGACATTGATCAGCTGGTCGAGAGTGGGCTGGCGTCGCGAGGGCTGGCCCCGGCAGGCATAGTGGACGACTTCACGTTTCTTCGTCGGCTTTCGCTGAACACTGTGGGTGTGATTCCATCGCTGAAGGAACGCGAGTGGTTTTTTGCTCAGCCTGTTGAGACGAGGCGTGACCGGGCGATCGATCGTTATCTTCTGGATCGGCGATGGGCGGATCACTGGGTTCCGTACTGGCAGGACGTGCTGGCAGAAAATCCCGGTATTTTGAAGCCGGAGCTGAACAATTCCGGGCCATTCCGCTGGTGGATCCATGAGTCGTTTCTGGACAACAAGGCGACTGATCGGTTTGCTACGGAGCTGATCCTGATGAAGGGCAGCGTTCTGGGAGGTGGGCCAGCGGGTTTTGCGATGGCCTCGCAGAACGACGTGCCGATGGCGGAACGCGCGATTGTGTTGATGTCGGCGTTCAGCGCACAGAATCTGAAATGCGCGCGATGTCATGATTCTCCGGTCAATGAGGTTTCGCAGAAGCAATTGTTTGAAATGTCGGCCCTGCTGAATCGGGCATCCATTACGATTCCGAAAACCAGCAGTGTTCCAAAGGGGCCGAATGGAGAGCGGTCTCCGCTGATCACGGTCAGTATCGAGCCCGGCACATCTGTTTCTCCGGCATGGCCGTTTGCTGAACGCGGGACGCCTGATGGTTCGGAAGAGCATTGGGCGCAGTTACTCCGAGACGTGGATGATCCCCGCGAGCAGCTGGCGTTGCAGTTGACGCATCCGACGAAATCAGAGTTTGCCAAAGTGATGGTCAACAGGCTTTGGGCGCGGCTGTTCGGGCAGGGCCTGGTTCAAAATCCGGAGGACTGGTATGGCAGTCAGACGGAGCATGCGGAGTTGCTGGAGCTTCTGAGTCGGCAGCACATGGCTAGTGGCTATGATTTGAAGGCGACAGCCCGGCTGATCCTGAAGACGCAGGCCTGGCAGCGACAGGTGGCACCTGCGGATGCTCCTGTGGCGAAGTTCTTCGGGGCGGTGACCATGCGGCGAATGTCCGCTGAGCAGATGCTGGATTCGTTGTATGTGGCTGCAGGGAAATCTTTTGATTCGGAAATGCTGACCCTTGATCCGGAGGGACGGCGCCCGGAAGAGTCCTTTCTGAATCTGGGGACACCGACGCGTGCATGGCAGTTGTGTTCATTGTCCAATGAACGCGACCGACCGGCACTGGCCCTTCCGGTGGCACAGAGTCTGATCGATCTGCTGACTGTCTTTGGTTGGCGTGATTCACGGCCGCATTCCCTGACGGAGCGGGATGAGCAGGCGACGGTTTTGCAGCCACTGACGCTGGCGAACGGCAATGCCGGCCATCGGCTGGTGCAGTTGAGTGATAACACGGTCACGACCGAACTGGCACTGCAGGCTGATTCACCGGAAACCATGGTTGAACTCCTGTTTCGAATGATCCTGACGCGGCCACCGGAGCAGGAAGAGGCGGCGATGTTTGTTGGTGAGCTGAACTCCGGGTTTGATGATCGGGTGGTGTCCGGAGCTGTGAAAAATCCGGTGACAGTGCGCAGGAACGCTGTCAGCTGGTCCAATCATCTGAATTCCGAAGCCACACGACTGAAACATGAGCAGGAGGAGGCGACCAGATTGGGGGATCTGCCAACAAAACGACTCACGGAATCGTGGCGAATGGCGGCTGAAGACGTCATCTGGGTGCTGATGAATTCTCCGGAATTTGCGTTTGTTCCCTGAGCGCAGGCTGCGACAACTTTCGGAGGGGCTCAGTGGGTGTTCAGGGCCTGCGCGATTCGGGAGTTCAGCAGATCGAGGGCTGGCTGATTATGAGTGAGCCATGGGATCCAGACGTGCGCGTGGTAGCGGCTGGGTTCTACGAACGCTTCGTGCATGGGGCGGACCGTTTGCTGGTACTGTTCGGCAACGGACCGTGCTGAGCGGCCACGTTCGTCGATATCGCGAAGAGTTCTTCGAAGAATTCGCAGATCGGCCGGTGTATCGACGTAAATTCGCAGATCGATGTGGTCCCGAATTTCGGGAATGGCCAGCAGCAGAATTCCTTCCAGCAGCAGAATCCGGTTGGGTTGCAGGGCGACGGTCTCTGCCTGGCGTTCATGGTTTGCAAAGTTGTAGATGGGCCGGGGCACAGGATGGCCCATTCGCAGCATCTCGGCATGCCGCAGAAACAGTTGATTATCAAGCGAGTCCGGATGGTCCCAGTTGCCGGATCCATCGGGGAGACGCGGCAACTGGTCAAAATTGCGATAGTAGGAATCATGAGTCAGGCGACAGATCTGAGCGCCGAACGGGCCATTCAAAAGGTGATCTGCGAGCGTGGTTTTTCCGGAACCGGAGCCACCTGCGATACCAATGACAAGAGTTGATTCGAGCATAACCGGGGACCAGGGGCGGTTGCGGAGCGAAGCTGTATGACGTGGGGCCATTGTAATACTCGAGGTCTGGCCTGTGGAGTCCTGAATTGAAGCCGCTGTCGGGATCACTGTGCGTATGGCGTCAATGTTGCAGCGAGCATCTGAAAACGGGCACGACTATGGTATATTGTGGCGGTTTGAGAATGTGTTTTTGGGTTGAAGCATACCTGTACGAGGAGTGAGTGATGGCAGCGGCGCACGGGCAGAAATTTGTGGAGATTGTGAACCACGCAAGGAAGCAGATTTGTGAATGCACCATTCAGGATGTTGTCAGTCGTCGAGCTGCAGGGGACTCGTTTCTGCTGATTGATGTCCGGGAAGAAAGTGAGTTTGCAGCGGGGCGAATTCCGGGCTCGCAGCATCTGGGCAAGGGCATTATCGAACGGGATATTGAGGCCGTTGTGCCAGATACCGGGACACCGATTGTTCTGTATTGCGGTGGCGGCTATCGATCTGCCCTGGCAGCGTTGAATCTGAAACTGATGGGATATTCCAATGTGATTTCGATGGATGGTGGATTTCGTGGCTGGAAAGAGCAAGGGCTGGCGATCGAGTCCTGAAGAGCGCGGGGAGCTCTTCTTTTTGCGAGGGCGGCATCCATCAGCTGCGGGTTTCAAAAGTTCGCTGTCCTGCCCTTTTTACATCTGATCTCTGGTGGATGGCGTCGCGTTGCTACTGCTGGCTGCGGGCATAAAGCGGCACTGCTGGAAGTAGTGAATCAAAACAGGCAGCTCGCAGATTGCCAGAAGCAGGGCAAGTCTTCGTCCGGGAGGATACTTTTCCCGGAAGGCGGACATATCTGTATGGCGGGTGTAAATCCGATGACTGAACTGCTGAGTCTGGTGCCATAGGGGAAGCAGAATCAGGTGGATCCATGCCGGCAGCGACAGTATCACAGCTGTTGCTGAAAGAGACAGTGTGGAGAGTATCGTGAGCAGAAAGACGGAGGATGGCGTGTTTTTACGAAGAATGACCAGCCATGGCACGGACAGTAGATTCAGCAGCAGCCACCGAAGTGCTGCTGTTTCGGTGGGCAGTGTTCGTTGCAGCAGCAGGCTGACAAGGCTGAACACAGAGCAATAGATTCCGAAGACGGCCACCATGTGCAGGACATTGATGCCAAACTGACTGTGCCGACACAGATGTCTCTGAAAGAGTTCTTCGAAATGGAATTTTGTCAGACAGAGTTTGTGGGAATGTGTCGGCGGTGCATTGGGCTGCATAAGGTGTTCCCTGAGTAATTGGGGGCGGGCCGGTACGACATTTGTAATCCGCAGGATTATCCGGGGATTCCGGAACGAATCAGCGCCCGAAGGCCAGTCCTGATGAGTGTCAGTGGAGATGTGTGCAGCGTTTCGGCAATGGCAGCGCATGAGGATGCGATTTCATCGGTCCGGACTGTCAGTGGTGGTGTGAATTTCAGAGTTTCCGGTTCATACTGACAGTAACCCATCAGGACAGGAAAATCCGAGTGATGCATCATTTGCAGCAGGATCAGTTGAGCCGCATTCAGTCCGATTCGGGCAGGTAAAGTGTTTCGCAGGTCCAGCTGAATCCCTATGAGAAGTCCGAAGATGCGGATATCTTTTACGAGGGGGTTGGACGCCAGCAGTTTTGTGAGTGTTTTGTGGTATTGGTCGCCTGCATACAGAACCTGCTTTTCCACGGGCGAGTGTCTGCATCGGGACAGGGTATTCAGCAGACAGCGATACCCGGTTTCGTAGCCATAAGTTCGTCGCAGTTGATCGGGCAGCGGGCAGTTTGCCTTTTGAAGCAGGGATGCGATGCGATCGGAATAGAGGGTCAGAGCGAAGGGGAACATCATATCACTTGTTCCCTTGCCAATGGTCATCAGGTCCGGATCCAGTTGAGTCGCTGAGGAACGGACGAACGGTCCTGTGCGAAACATGCCTGTCTGGATTTCATCTGCAAAGACCACAAAACCATGCAAATCCCGCAATTGGCGAATGCGGTTCAGAAGGGACTGCGGAACTGCTCGTACACCACCGACTCCCTGAATCAATTCCAGCTGTACGATGGCGATAGGATTGAAGCGTACTGCATTTTCCAATTGCAGCACGGCGTCTTCGGCAAAGGGGTCAACATAGATTACGTGGGGATACAGGGGATCAAGACCGTTTCGATAGAAGGGACGTTCTGTTCCTGCGAGGGCCAGGAGTGTTTTCCCGGCGAAACCGCCTTTCAGCACGAGGATGTGAGTTCGGGGCTGGAGTGCGATGATCGCGAGTTTCAGAGCGGATTCCACAGCGGCGCCACCACTGACTGCGGGAACGTGGTGCGGAAGTCCGGTGAGCGAGAACAGGTGTTCCTGGATTTCCAGACGATCATGAGAGACAGGAGTCCTGCGAATTTCTTCGACCCAGAATTGGGGATTGTGCCCGCGGAGGCTGCAGGCGACTCCTCCAATTCCGTCAAACAGCCTTCGCGAGCCGACGTTCACAAAGTGTCCGGCCACGCTGACGGAATCCTGATCAAACCCAGCCGCCGTAATGGTTTTTGAAAGTGACGGGCTGAAGAGATCTGAGAAGACCTGCCTGCATGTTTTTGGATTAGACAGGATTGCCGTCAGTTTCTGCTGCAGTCGTTGGGAAAATTCCGGCAGCTGACGGCTCACACAATTCACAAGGTATCTCGTGGAGATCGTGTTGGGTTGATAGGTTGTGGAATGAAATGTGGACATTTTCTTTTTAGTCCACGCGGAGTAATAACGGGGTTGTGCCGTAAAGGCTCCAAAGGGCACAATTCCGTCGGTCATGGAATCGTCGCAGACAACGATATCAGGCACAAAGTCGGCCGTTTTTTGCAGAAGTTCAGGTGTCTTCATGTCAGAGAGCCGCACTGTGATTACGACCAGCCCGTCGTTTTGCTGAAAGGTCCGGAGATCCTGTGTGAGTTTCTGGCTATCAGCAAGCAGTGTGGCGGCTGAAAGTACTGCGATGCCGTGCTCCGGAATTTGCTTCCGGAGTGCCATTGAGAATTCTCTGTCCGACAGGGTGTAAACCTCGGGAAGGAAATGGATAGAACCCGCATTGTGGGGTGCGTCTGCAGGCTTAAAGTGAGCGAAAGCTGGCGGAGCAGCCTGATGGTGTAGAGCCACGGCAGCGGGGGGGCGTGTTGACGTCTGCGACAGTCGTTTGTGAATTGTGAATCGAGCCAGTTTCAGAGCACCACTCAGGGCTTCTTCGCCCGAGTTTGCGAGAAAAGAGGGAAACCGGGGCAGGTGAACGGTTTCGGAGAATAGATGACGCACCAGTTCTGCAAGCACGAGGCAGGCCTGAGCGACCCAGGGATTCCGATACAGACGCAACAGATTGGGCGTACCTTCCCGAATCATCTCCTCCAGCATCTGCAGGAGAGCATCCGTTTGCGGAGCATCGCTGTCACAGGCTTTGTTTGCCGGGATTGGATCGGACATCGGGCAGATGCTGTGAGATAAACCGGGTGAAGACATCGCGGTTCCGTCGAGTCATGAAAAGGTCTGCGGAAATACAATCGTGGTCACGGCACGCCGAGTTTGCCATGCCATCTTTTAATACTCGCCTCAGCTGAATCTTGGAAATTGGCAGAGAGCGGTGGTGTTTCCAGAAAATCTGAAACTCCTCCTGTGTCATAAACAGCTCAACGTGGTACGCAAATGTTCTGACGAACCAGTGGAACAGGGATGAGGCGACCGGAGTTTCTTCCAGAAGATCCCAGGTCCGTCCGATGTGATCGCGTGGAAGTTTCAGAGAGGACGTTGCGTCGGATATCGGGTGAAAGATTCGAAGGTTGATCTGCTGCTGCCGAGCGTGCGACTTTCGAATTTCGACATGGCTGGCGGAGGCGTTTTCAAACATCGCCAGGACCTGCTCTGCTGACGGATCCTGCAGTACAGATGTTTCCATCGAAAAGTATCGTTTCTTCTGCGTTCTCAGCGTCAGCCGAACCAGAAGCCACGGATATGACCGGTCATACATGGCGCATCGAAACGCCTCGTCGCCGCGTTTCAGAAACACAAATTCCTCACGTGCCCTGTCAAACAGCAGCACTGATTCGATGGTGTCACCGAGAGTGGAAACTTCGCTGCCCGAACCGTGGATGGGCACAAAAAAGCTGGTGCCCATGCAGATGTAAGAATAATTCGGAATCACCTGCAGTTCCCGATCCTGCAGCTCAAGGTACTTCATGACGTCTTTGAGCGTCACGCTGGCGTCCACTGTGACGCAGTCGCCACTCAGTCGGATTGTGCCGGGAATTCGACTGGTTGAAAGCACCAGCTGGCTGGGAAACTTCCAGCCAAAGTGATTGATCCCATTATTGTAGCCGGCAATTTTTATGTCATCGACGGAGTGGCGGTTACAGAAACGGAGCAGAGTATGCCAGGACGCAGGAGAGAAGACGGGCCTGCTGCTTTCCCGAGAGTTGGTGACAAATGACTGAATCAGTTTAAGCAGGGTGGGTATTAGATAGCCCATGCCCGTTAACCACCAAATCGAAATCGCAATTCTGGTCAGGAATGGCGTGTGGCTTTCCGGAAGCAGTTCTTCGAATGTGTGTTGCCATGTGGTGCGACGCCCGGGGATGGAAATCCGTCGGATAGACGTCCAGTTCGGGGCATCGGCGGCGGGCCTGCAGAGTAATCGACGCTCGTATTCCAGAATGCTGAAGAATCGGGATTCACTTAACAGGCAGGCGGTCCACTGCTGAGGTATCATTTTTCGGAAGTTGGAAAGCTTCTTCAGCCAGAAGACGGTCCCTCCGGAATGATTCAGAATGATTCCAGTGCGGACAAAGGTGAGTTGCAGGTTCCAGGGCATCAGTCGTGAGGTCACCAGGTTTTCCACGGAGTCCCCTATCGGATGGTCTGAAAGAGGTGCGTCATTCACGATGACAATCAGCATGCGAGGGAGCCCCGACGCCGCCAGTCGAATTAACTCCGGAAGCAGGAACTGGGCGTCATTGTGGAGGGTGCGTCTGTCAAGGAAGATGGTGGCCAGAAGTGGCCTGTTTTCCACCGCTTGCGGGCGATTTTCACAGAGTTCGCGTTGAGGTGGAGTGCAGGGCGAGGTTCCTTCCGAAAACACCTCGGAATCGGGAAACGTGAGCGCTACGGAAAAAAGTTTGTCACCCGAGCCTGATGCCGCCTTTCCCGTACGAGCAAAAACATAGTCTCGCGCAATACTGCTGCTGGCCGTTGCGAGGATGACTTCTGAGGTACCTCTGATGCTGCCTGATGCAGGGGAAGGAATTGAGGTCAACAGCGCAGCTTGAGTCATTTCACGGCCTCCTGAGCGTTCTGTCCGTCATGTGTATGAAACAATGCCTGTCCATACCGTACGACGTCGTCCCGCGAGAGCACGGTCTGATGGATTCGGTCTTTTTCGGTCAGCACAATCGCGGTGGATCCAAGTTCAAATGTGGCCATCCAGTCGCCTCGCTGAAGACTTCTGGCAGGGCTGAGTTCCGTGACAGAAACTCGCCGCGGGCTGATTCTGAGTGTCACTGGAAACGGATGCGTGATGTTCCCAACACCCCATCCCGCGACCATGATTACCAGAAGACGTCCCTGAGAGGTCTCCAGTTCCATGATCAGTCGTTCATTCAGTGTGAAGACCGGATAGTCTGCTGTCTGATGCGAGGGATGGACCAGAAGCCGATGACCAGGCACGTGCGTCATTCTGGTGAGAACACCGTCGGCTGGTGAGAAGACGCGGTGGCAGTCACGTGGTGACAGAAAAAGAATGGCGAAGTGGCCATCCCGAAAGGACTCGATATCTATTTCCGGGCACAGCGAACTGATTACATAATTCAGCCCCTTGACGGTCAGCACGGTATCGTCCTGCAGTCGACCAATATCCTGAACGCAGCCATCGACAGGCGACACGATAACGTTGGGGTCATTGCAGACAGGTCTGAGTTCCGGTCGGACGCCCCTTGCAAACAGTTCATTGATCGAACGAAAGTCAACGAGCGGTTTTTCAAGTTCATTTTCGTTCAAGGCAGGATACTTTCCGCCATAGAGTTTTCCAAAAACCTTCCGTCGCACAGAAGCCCATGGAATAGGAAGTCGCGAGAATCGCACAACAAGGGATGCCAGCAGCCAGCCTCGTAAACCGCCATGGATGCTTCTGGCCTGCCTGAACTGTTCCAGTCGAATTCTCATGGACATGATTCCTCGGTCGACTTCATTGCTGGAAGGTTTCCTGTGGTAAAACTGGACATTGAGAGGACGGTAAGCGGATGTTGTCGGAGTCCATCAAACTTCGGAACAGAGTACATCTGCCACTCTCAGAGCATTGGCAATAATTGTTAAGGAAGGGCCAACGCCCAGTGAAGTTGGCATGAAGCTTCCGTCGGCGACAAACAGCTCCGGGTAGTCGAACATTCGGCAGTCGGCATCAAGGACTGCATGTTCACGGCGGGTGCCAAATCGAAGCGTTCCGCACTGATGGGCCACATGCCGATTCGACGCGAGTCTGCCTGTGATGCGGAGGACGGCACCTGTGCGCCGCAGCAGCAGGCTCATCTGATTTGAAAGCGATTTTGCTCTCAGCAGATCAAAATCCGAATAAGTGTGGTGCAGCCGGATTTTTTTTCCCGGCTCAATCGTCACGCGATTTTCCGGGTTGGGAAGATCTTCGACAATACCCACCAGCGGCAGCATGTATCGTCGCAGCAGGCGTCTGAAGGAGCGAGGGAATGCGGCAAGCCCGTTTTTGGCCAGTAACTCCGGACCGGGGGCAGGCAGTGACTGGATGATTCCCATTTTTTCCGGAAGGTCAGGAGTTCCGTGGTAGAAATCCGAAAGACCTACCTGCTTTATGAACGTACGGTCAGCCTCTGTTCCTCGAAGGAAGAGACCAACGACGATGGGTGAGCAATGAGTCATGTAGTTGCGGCCAATCAGCGGATGACTGAAGCCAGACCCAAGCAGGAGAGCGGGTGAACTGAGTGCGCCGGCAGCGAGAACGTAGCGGCGGGCGCGGAGTATTTGCGTGGTTCCGGTGCTGCGATCACGGATGACAACGCCGGCAATGCCGGCAGAACCCCGGCGGTGAATTTCCGTTACTTCAGTCTGATGCAGAACCCGGAGTGCCTCGCCGCGTCGGAGACTCTCTTCCAGAAGCTGGTCCGACGATCGTCGTGCACCTGTGGGGCATTCAAATCCTGCACAATGGTCGCAGCGGAGGCATGTGGCGGAGTTGATCGCGAGGGGCAATCGCCAGGGGTTCAAGCGGGCCCTCCGGGCGGCATCCATCAGGCGATGCGAAATCGGCGTCAGCGGAAGTCCGCTGTAGTGCTGTGGTTCCTGCGGGTGAACTGATCCCGGAACATGAATTGGTTTCTGTTGATTGGTAACCGAGTTTATCGGGGGCGCGTCGGCAACCCTATACAGGATTTCGGCGGCCTGCAGCCATGGCAAAAAAGTGTCAAAGGTAACTGGCCATCTGTGAATCTCTTCAGGAATCCGATCGCCATAGAAGTTCCCGGGACAAAAATCGGATTCCTGTGGCCGAATGAGTGCGGCTCCGTAAAGCGATGTTCCGCCGCCACTGATCCCGCCCATGTAAAGCCGGTGTTCCTGCCTGCCAATCAACACCTTCCGATCATCATAGGGAATGGCATCAATCAGGGCGTAGTTTTCATCATGCCGATGCTGTCCATCTGCAGGCATAACACGGCGCGGACTTCCACGCTCGATGACAATGACCGATTTTCCCATCGAGGCGCAATAGGCAGCCACGGTGCCACCACCGGCTCCACTGCCAATCACCAGGACATCACAATCCGTGTTGCTCATCGACGCCTTCCGCAGTATCTGCTGTGACAGGACAACCACCTCAGTCATGATTCGTTTTCGTCGTTGAACGGGAATGTTCCGTTAAGGAAGAGTGAGGACTTTGTTAAGTGTTGCCTGCGGTGAGTGATCTGAATGCCGAACAGCCTGTCAAAAAACTCGTACGAGTCGCGTCAGCAACGGGCCTGTCATTCTCCTGCAGGTGGGGATACAGGGATTGTTTAAAACATCCACTCGTGATCCTCGCCTGCCCGAGGGGCTTTCGATTTTTAACAGGCTGATAAGTTCTCGCAGGTTAAGGTGTTGTTTCGGAGAATGGGTTATCGGGCAGATCGGGCAGATCGGGCAGGTGTGGTCAGGGATGGTTCAGTCAGGGAAACGTTTGGGTTTCGGTGGGTTATGATGGCACCTCGAGATGCCGGATCGGGCGCGAGGGTTTGTTTGTTCTATTCTGCTGCCGAGGTTGCACTTGGTTAAGAAAATATGAATGCAATGCAGAGTGAGATCTTTATATAATCTGAATGTGCTCTGAGCATCTTCTTAACAGACTAGTCCGAAACTGAGTGAGTTGGCTCCTGCCAATTCCTGTTTCATTTTCTGTCGCCACATGGTGTCAGGGAACGGTTGAAACAGGACATTTCTAACGATTCGCTGATGCGGCTCGGCTGGCTGTGCCGCAGTGTATTGCAGTACACCGGGCGATATCGGATATGGGTATGGGGTAATGATGGAAACGGCGGTCATTCAGCGTCAGTATGATTCTGTAATTTCTCTGCAGTACGATCAGGATCCTCAGTTTACGACTGGCAGGTCGCTGGACAGAGCGATCAGGCATCTGGATGCCGACGGGCTTCTGGATCCTGATTCCCAGCCTTTGCGGGTTCTGGATGTGGGGATGGGAACGGGGATGTTCCTGGAGAAGTTGCGGCTGCAGTCTGCTCGCCAAATTGCACCGAGCGGTCTTGATATTTCTGAACAGATGGCTGCACTTGCTGTTCGCAAGTTGCCGGATCTGGTTGTGGCGATTGATGATGGTGCCAATCTGGATCGTCACTTCGGTCAATCTGAGTTTGATCTTGTTGCGACGCATTTTGTCACAGGATTTGTGGAGCTTGAAAAGCTGGCTGCGGATGTCTTCAAAAAGCTGGCACCCGGAGGGTGCTGGTCCTTTGTTGGTGGCACTACGGCAGGTTATGCAGAGCTGCAGCGGCGGGCTCGCCATCCGCTGCTGCGAATGCTGTTTGGGAGCAATGGGGTTGCACTTCAGGGGATGATCTGTCCGGAAAGTGAAGATCAGGTAACCAGGCTGCTGAGCAATGCGGGCTTTGAGATTAGAGTGTCGGAGACATTTGAACCAGAGTTGAAATTCGAGGATTTCTCCAGCTTTATGGAGTACGGCTACCACGGTGGCTGGTTAACGCCATTTATTGAGGATATCGGTTTACAGAATGCTTCCCGGTGGCAGCAGGCGCTGCTGAATCGAATTGTGTTTCCAGTGACGGACCATCACAGTATCGTGCTGGCGGTGGCCCGAAAGCCCCTTTAGCAGCCTGTTGAAAATCGATAGCCATCCCCGCGCCCCCGCAGGCGGATATTCCTTGTCGGTGTTCTGGCCAATCACGGGATTTCCGCCTGCACTGGAATCGTTTGCGTTGGGCTGGCACAGGCAGCCAGAAATCTTCAATAGCCAGTCAGTGACTTGCTCCATGTTTCGGTCAGCCTGACGTGTTGGCCGGTTTTCTGTGAAAGGGGCCCCATGCGAATCGCAATCATTTCAGAGGTATTTCTTCCCCGAGTCGATGGTGTGGTGGGTCGGACTGTGCAATTGATTCGGGAGTTGCAGCAGCGTGGTGACGAGATACTGGTGGTATGTCCGGCTGTTCCCGAGACGCGGAGTTCACCTGTTCCAATGCTGGAGTTCCCTTCGTTCTCCTGTTGTGTGTACCCGGACTATCATATTGGGGTTGCTGATCAGCGGCTGATCGACGGCCTGAAGAATTTTGCCCCGGACGTCATTCACTTTCTGAATCCCTTTGCCTTCGGATTTCAGTGTGCGGATCTGCTGCGCAGATCCACACTGGATTTTCCCTGTCTGTTTTCCTTCCATACACAGTATGGAGAATTCGTAAAGCGATATCCGGGACTTCGCCCGCTTTCCGGTCTGCTCTGGTGGATCATGCGGCAGTATCACAATACTGCGGATCTGAATCTGACCGTCTCAGAGTCCATGGTCGCGGATTTGTCACAACGAGGATTCCGTCGCCTTGGGCTCTGGCCGCCGGCGGTGGATACACAGAGATTCAGTCCGGATCAGAAGAATTCGGCCATGCGGACACGATTGAGCGGCAATCATCCTGATGCCCCGCTGCTGCTGACTGTTTCTCGGCTGGCTCCAGAGAAGAATACCGGGTTTTTGGCGGAAATTCTGGATCGAATTCCCGACGCTCGTCTGGCGATTGTTGGAGATGGTCCGGATCGTGCTTCGCTGGAAAGAAAGTTCGCAAGGCACAAAGTCCAGTTCTCCGGATGCCTGAAAGCAACAGAGCTGGCGCAGGCCTATGCCAGCGCCGATCTGTTTGTGTATGCGTCAGAAACAGAGACGATGGGCAATGTTGTGATGGAGGCGATGGCCAGTGGCCTGCCTGTGGTCGCTGCTGATGCCTGTGGGGTCAGAAGTCTTGTACAGCATGGACACAATGGATTTCTGTTTCCACCAAAACAGGCAGGTGCGGCGGCTGGGTTTGTCAGGCAGTTACTGACGAATCCACGGCTGCTTGAAACAATGTCGGCACAGGCCGTCGAGAGTATGACGATGAGGTCATGGCAGACCGCAACCGATGTGGTACGTCAGTCCTATCAAGGCATCATGGATTCCGGAAAGGCAAACAGATTGCCTCCTCGGTCGCTGTCACCAGCGGCCGTTCTTTGCACAAAATCGCTGGTTTGGTTTTTCAGAAGTTTGTCGTCAAGCCGAGGGTTGTGCGAGGGACGTGGTTCAGGGCGGGCGACGTACGATCCCGTGCGGTCGTTGGTCGAGAGTTCCCCTCCGCATTCAGCGGTTCCCGGACTGTGATCTCTTTGTGCTGGCAGCGTATTTGAGTTTTTCTGAACACATAGTTCATCAGAAATCCTCAGAAAACGCGCATGATACTTAACAATGCTATCCCAGAATTTCCTCAGGAGAGCAGGGGATTCTGGTCCAGTTGATGGGAAGACGCTAAGAACGGCTGCTTTCCGAATTCAAGGCGGGGAGGCAGGGATGAGCAGAAGCAGGCGGCAGAGTGCGTTTCGCGCAGTGGCTCACTGGGATCAGTCCGTGACGGTGATGCTGAACAGAATGCTGCAGTGGCGAAAATTGGCAGTCTTCTTTTCCGCGATCAGTATCATGGGCAACGGACGACTGTGGTATCTGATTATGAGTCTGCTGCCGTTGCTGCATGGCAGATATGGTTTGGCCGCTGGGCTGCACATGGGACTCACTGGCCTTGCCACGCTGCTGATCTATCGCTGCGTAAAAGGTGCAACTCAACGGCCAAGGCCGGGCGCCGTTCACGAATCCATACTTCAGGGGGCAGCATCGCTGGATGAGTACAGCTTTCCATCCGGACACACGATGCATGCCGTCGCGTTTTCGGTTGTCGCGGCAGCATGGTTCCCCGGCCTGCTTCCGTGTCTTGCGGGGTTCTCCTTCCTGACAGGAATTTCCCGAATTGTTCTGGGACTTCATTATCCCACCGATGTGATTCTCGGGGCGATCTTTGGATTGATGCTGGGGCAGGGCAGTCTTCTGCTGCTGAATCTTTTCTAAGTTCATGGGCGAACCAGTGGAAGGAAAATTTGATGCAGTTCGCAACCAGGAATCAAGGTTTTATTCCTGTTCATGGTCCTGATTTTGCCTCAGAAGACATCACGAAAGTCGCATCGGGATTGGCCTCTTTGCTCCGCGTTGGACTGGCCCCGCTCGGTGAAGGAATGGCGACATTCCATAAATCGCTGATGTCTGTCAGCCGAATGGACCACGGATTGGTCGTCATTCTTCCGGGCATCGAAGGCTGCAGCACGATTAACGATGGAATTGCCCGGGGGCTTGTCGCTGCCAATATCAGACATGCTATTTGTATTCGAGACTGGCGGCGGTACCGACCCTGGAGTCCGCTGCATATGATGTCCTTGAAGCACAATCGGCAGCAAGCAGCGCTGCTTGCCGAACAGATCCTGACCTACCAGCAGGAATTTCCAGGCCGCCCGATTCACCTGATAGGCCATTCGGCCGGGGCTGGCATGGCGTTGTTTATTCTGGAAGCGCTGCCGGAACAGGTGCAGATCGATTCCGTGATTCTGCTTGCAGCAGCCGTTTCCAGATCTTTTCCCGTTGACTCAGTGCTCAGCAAAACACGCGATGGGATCTGGAATTTCTACTCGCCGCTCGACTTTCCGACCGTGGGAATAGGCACCGCTGTCTTCGGAACAATGGATCGTCGTCATTCTGTTTCGGCAGGAGCCCTCGGGTTCGATGTAAAGCATGCTCGCGATTGTTCGGGGCCACTGCTGAGGCAGGTCCGCTATCGCTGGCGAATGGCCGAAAGCTGGAATTTTGGAGGCCACTTCGGATGGACAAATGCCGCGTTTGTTCGTCGGCATCTCGCCCC
>CAIQIE010000117.1 GCA_903871805.1 uncultured Planctomycetaceae bacterium
CATGAACCTCAATCTCCTCGCACCGGATGTTCAGGAGGAAATCCTGTTTCTGCCACGGATCATGGACGGACGAGGCGAGGTGCATTTACGTCAGCTGCAGGAAATTTCGCTGATCCCCGACTGGGGCAAGCAGCGTCGAATGTGGGGAAAACTTCTTCACCAGCATGCTTCGTAATTTGGAGCCTCGTCTGCTTGCCTCCTCGCTGTTGCGTGAATACCATACTGTTAATTGTTTAGTGAACGCGCGCGTCACGGATGGCGGGGTCGTTGGAGTTTTGGTTGTAAAAGACTGGAATTGATCACGTGATCAATGGCTGCTGAAATCAGCCTCTTTCTTTACAGCGATCAAAGGAATGCTGGAATCATGAGTAAAAGGAAACCCGATCGTTCATTTGGCCACGTCTTGCGGGAGGCCCGTGTCGCGAAGGGGTTCAGCCTGCGCAAGTTTGCACAGATGATTGGGGTCAGCCCGACGTATCTGTCACAGGTTGAACAGGAAAATGTGGATCCACCGACTGCCGATCGGGTCCAGACGATGGCCGAACTTCTCGGTGAAAATGTGGATGAGTGGACCGCGCTGGCCGGTCGTTTGACAGAGGATCTGCCAGACATCATTCGGTCATCTCCGACAGAGGTGCCGGATCTGCTGCGGGCGGTTCGAGGGCTGACGCCTGAGCAGCTGCGTACTCTGACAGCACAGGCGGAACAATTACAGAAACAGGGAAAGAGCAGAGAGAAGTAGGCTATGAGTTCGTCAGCGAAGCTTCGATTCATGAAACCACATGAGTTTGACGAAGAGGCTGCGCTTCTGCTGGCACAGTACCAGCAGAAGTCCGGCCCCCTCAATGGCCCACCTGTCCCGGTTGATGACATCGTGGAACTGCACCTGGGACTGCGGCTCGAATTTAATGACATGCAGAAGCTCTTTGGTGTGCGCGATATCCACGGCGCACTTTGGGTGAATGAGCGACGCGTCGGTATCGACAGTCGGCTTGATCCGGAGCGGAACCCCTCCATGCTCGGTCGGTATCGATTCACCCTCGCGCACGAAGCGGGCCACTGGCAACTCCATCGACACCTGTTTAAGCGGTGGGCAAATCAGCTTTCACTGTTACCTGAAGACGCCGAACGCCCGGAGTACATTTGCCGCTCCAGCGACAATGATCCGCTGGAATTTCAGGCCAACAGTTTTGCTTCCTGTCTGCTCATGCCGAAGCACATGGTCCTGCAGGCTTGGCAGGCGGCTCATGGGAGCCTCGATCCCGTCTTTCTTGAAGATCTCCGCTGCAGCGTTTTGGCTGTCAATTGCGACGGGTCCGATGGGGAACTTCTTGAATCTGTGGCACTTCCGTTGGCAGAGAAATTTGAGGTGTCTGGAGAGGCCATGCGGATCCGTCTGGAGGTCCTGGGACTGCTCAAAAGAAAAAAAGAATCAACGCTGTTTTAAAGTATTGCGTGGCAGGGATTTTTTTATACCATTCGTTTACTGTTTAGTTCACATGGCCGACAGCGGCAGTGCCAAGAATGTGATTTCGGC
>CAIQIE010000118.1 GCA_903871805.1 uncultured Planctomycetaceae bacterium
GCTTCTGAGAACACCTGGCACACCCGGGGATCGTGAGTCAGGCCAAGGTAGTCGTTGGTGGCGAAACTCAGGTAATCACGTCCCTGTTGCCGGCAGATGACGGAACCAGAGCGTACTGTTTCCTGACGGTGCCGATACTGGTGTTCGAGCTTCAGTGCCTGAAGGGCTTTAGCCAGTCGCTGCTGAAATCGATCTGCAGGCATCTTCAACCCCATTTCAGCTCAAGGCCGATCAAATGACCATGCCCGGAAGGTTGTTGATTGACCACGGGATTGTTAACACGGACGTTGTTGATTCGCAGTGCTGAAACAGTTGTCTGCTGCCGTGTGGATTCGGTGCCTGTGTATAAACCTGCCCGACTATCCGGAGATTCGCATAATGGAACGTGCTCAACTTCGCCGGACACTGCCTGGATTGCCTCGTTCCGGTGCTTCCGGGTCGGAAACGTGTCCCATGCGGCTTGCTGGAAGGGCATCACCGTCGACAACAGCGACCTCCGTGAACGAGCATAAAAAAAGCCCGCACAGGGTGCGGGCTGAAAACGGAGAGAGAGGGATTCGAACCCTCGGACCCCATTTCTGGGGTCACATCATTAGCAATGATGCGCATTCGGCCACTCTGCCATCTCTCCTGCGCTGATACTCGTGCGGTACGCCGAGAATCGAGTGTGCGCATTATAATCGAATTGCGTTGGGACACAAGTTCAGATCAATTCGGGGAAAACTCTTTCACAGAAAGGGTTTTGGGAGTGTGCGATTACCCCGCAGTGACCACTTCTGGTGATTATTCCGGATACTCTGCTTTTGAGGTTTTTGTGGCGGCCTGTTCCGTTTGTGTTGTCACTGTTGGCCGAGAGGCTTTGAGAGCAGCAACCGGGCGACGCTCAATCGATTCTCCCGTCAGCATTTCCATAAGCCATGGAGATGCTCGGGGGATAACAATGACCTTTTTCTGGGCCCCCGCAGTCTTGTCATCGATGATCACAGTGACTTCCGGGCCCACGGATGCGACTGCATCAGCCGGGTGATCCTGTGGCATCGTGGACGAAGTCGGTTCGTCCTGAGCCAGTCCGGATTCAGACAGTTCGTTGACGCTGAGTGGATCGAAGGGACGAGCCTCGTCGCTCATGGCGATGTCGGTTTCGTTGTCCGCGAACTCAGGGGGTGTCAGATTCGTAGAGGCGGCGTCCGGAGCGCTGTCCTTCGAGCTATCGGCGATCTCCGCTACCTCTGCTGCTGATTCCTGAAGTTCAGTCAGCTTCAGTTTGTTCAGCAGGGCCTGGATCGCACTGCGGGCCATGTACAAGCCTTCGGACTTTTCCTGATTCCTGCAGCTGCAAACACCGACGAGATTCCCATCTTCATCGAAGAGTCCTCCGCCGGACCTGCCCTTGGCGGGTTCAGTTGAGCACACCAGATTGCCGGGACCTTCATAACGGTTTTCTTCAATCAGCATGACAGTTTTCTGTGACGGCGAGTCGCCACCGTCGCAGCCAAAACTCGTCAACAGTTGATCCTGACTCAGCGTTGGTGCCGTGGCCGTTAATTTCACTGCAGGAAAGCTGCCCGGGGGCGAAATTTTCAGGATGGCAAGATCCAGGCCATGGTCCCCTCCAACCACCGTTGCCGGGTATGTTTGCGGGATTCCGTCCTTGAAGATCTCTACGGTTGTCCTGGTGTCCCCAACCTTCAGCCCCAGAAAGAAATGTGCACAAGTCAGGATCACAGTTGACCCCGGTTCGCTGGAAATGATGGTTCCGGTTCCGACTTCCCGCATGGTCACGGGTTCGCCATCAACCATGGCTGAGCCCTCGACGTTCACTCGCACTGTTGCCGCCGCCGCCAGTTCTATGCCGTTAAGCCGGCCGGATACAGGTGACTGACCGCGAAAAACCGGAGATTCGCTCTTCCTGCCCTTTTCGTTAAACGCTCGTCGAAAAAAATCCACCAGCGAGCCGCTGGATCTGTTGGCCGACGCAGCCGTTTCCCGACCGCGCTGTGCTTCGGATTGTTCCGGGCTCTCCGACTCCACTTGCGCGACATCAGGCTTCCTGTCGGAAGACTCGTCGTCGACGCCGCTGGCTGCTTTTCGTTTTTCGGATAGCGCCTCAGCAGCTCGGTTCATGGCACTGCGCAGGTCCGCCTCGGCTGTCAGACCAACAAACCGCTGGACCTCTTTGCCCTCCGACATGATCACGAGTGTTGGCACGCCTTCGACGCGAAACTGCCTTGAGAGATCCGGTTCCTCCGTGATGTCAATTCGTCGAATCGGAAATCCTTTGGATTCCATCCGATTCAGAATTGGAACCATTTGCCGACAAGGCTGGCAGTAGCTGGCGGTAAAGTCGAGCAGTTCCACGTCAGGAACATCTCCGGACGGTGTTTCGACCAGCATCGACAACAGCAAAAGCAGCATTTTCATAGGTGGCTTCCATGCCAGAAAGATGCACGTCGAGGAGACGTCTTCAGTCACCTTCACAAATCAGTTCACACAGCTTTCGCTCCCGCCGGACGTCCCTGTCCGTCAGAACGCATCGCATCAGATACTCGTTGAAAAAACTACAAGGCAAAAATGAAAAATCTGCAGTCAGGCCCCGTAGTTGTCTCTCTTACCCTCCGGGCCGGCGTCTCGATTCCAGTGTTTTACTGGATTCTGCGACAGTCTTTGCGGAGTTCAAAACAGAAATCACCAAATCACTGATCAGGTCCGAGTGCATCAGCATCTGTTGTACCAAACCGGCAGAAATCTCCTGTCACCATTCACACCGGCAAATTCTGCCTGAAGTGCAGCAGGATAGGGAGATCCGAAATCTTCTGGAAGATCAGAATCTCGCCCCACCGCCAGGGAAACGATCGCTCATCAGGTGCCATGCACCTGACTAGCTTCCTGCGAGAAAAAACTGGTTAATAGAACCAGTTTCAAACTCAAACGACTGGATTCGTATGTGTTGACGTACCCTGACAGACAGGTGTGTGCCGTGCCATGATACTTTCACTGCTTGTCGTGCAGTCACGATGCCTGTGGAACTCCGGATTTGGACTCTCACAGCTAAGGAAGTCGCCGCAGACTCGGATTTCCACTCAAAAGCGAAATTCTGTCTGTCTCACTGCAGCATCAGTACTGCCGAGCGGTCCTGGTCATTCAGCGGTTGCCGGGATATCTTAGCTTTCCAACGGAGTGCTTCGGCAGTTGCGTCTCAGGCTACTGACATTCGCAAGGGCCTCAGGACGTCCAGCCTCCGTGCGAAATCGCCGGCGAAAGTTGCGCACGAGGTCCATCCAGGATTCCACAGTGCAGTCCAGTCGTTCCAGAATCGGTTTCAGATCGCTGGAAATCACACCCGGCTTGTCTCGTCGTAATTGACGACCGGTCCAGTCCAGCAATTGCAGGTACTGATCCAGAGACATCGACAGAGAGCCCTTGTTGCTGGCACGCCGAGCCCCCTGTGTTTCCCGGGACTTGCTCTGTTTTGCTTCCAGCTGCACCGGCGCCAGCCAACCCGCGTGCTCCCCGTGCTCCAGTTTCACCGATCGAGCTTCGGATGTACGGCA
>CAIQIE010000119.1 GCA_903871805.1 uncultured Planctomycetaceae bacterium
ACATACGGGTCGAGGATGCGGACCGAATTTTCGGGGACGCGGGACGAGAAATACACCGCTTCAGCGACTGGTGTGAGCTATGTTCCGGGCTGGGCGAGGCGGACAGTCGTGGGAGGCCTCAATAAAATTGCCCGAATCGCTTTCGCAGAGCGATTCGGGCGGATCCGACGGGAGCAAGACCTCCCATGGAATGCAAATAGTTTAGCATCGCCAAAGCAGCCGCGCCGAGAAAATCTCGATTTCCAGCCCGCGATTGTCTGCAAAAAGGGTGTCGCTGCAGGTTTACGCCCACATCAGGCCGTCAGCGTTACTGTCAGGATCCGGACTGTTTGCGGGAAGTTCGCCGCTGGCATGCGTCAAGACGCCAACGTGTGCGTCGCCAAAGGCTGGAAGTCCGAAAAGCCGACGCCGTCGCCTCCCGAGAACGCCGCATCCGCAGGTCACGAATCGGGCAGGTACCGCGTGTATCGACGGAATCGGTTCTGCCGGCAGCATCGACAGCCCTGTCGGCAAAACATGGGGCCGTCCACCTATCGTTTGACAGTTTTACGAGTCCTGGTGCTCGTTTGCGAGAGTTTTGACTCTCGCAAAAACAAGGCGTTAGCGGGTGGAGTTTTTACCATGACGCGGGCGAATCGGCGGGATGGCTTGATTTTGGGTCCGCATGCAAGCGGAACGGCGCGAGCGGTCCGGTGTCAGTTCTGCGCTGTAGACAACCACAGTATTCACCACCAGGTGTGATCTATTTGATACTCCAATAGCAGGGCCTCGCTGGCGCTTCGGGTTAGTATGGGCAGGATCAATTATTTGACGTAGGTTCAGAGATGGATGGACGTATTTACCATCCCGATAAACACCGTAAAACGTTGACCAGGGTGCGTCACATTAAATACGTCCAACGCAGGGCCTCGCTGGCGCTTCGGGTTAGTATGGGCGGGATCAATGATTTGACGTAGGTTCAGAGATGGATGGACGTATTTCATATTCCTACGCCTCATTAAAATGGGACGCTGGTGTGTTCTATTTAATACTCCAAGAGCAGGGCCTCGCTGGCGCTTCGGGTTAGTGTGGGAGGGATCAATTATTTGACGTAGCTTCAGAGTTGGATGGACGTATTTACCATCCCGATAAACACCTTTAAACCTTGACCTGGGTGTGTCACATTAAATACTCCCAGAGCAGGGCCTCGATGGCGCTTCGGGTTAGTGTGGGCGGGATCAATTATTTGACACCTATAGTGACTGCGAATGTTTACTGTCAGGTTCCTGTGGCGATATGGGCGTACTTCGGGGCGGCTGAGTGGGCGATGCGGTTTTTGTTGGCCGGGTCGAGTAGGCCGGCACCGTTCCACGGCTCGATTGCCCTGCGAATCAGTTCAGAAAACGTGCGCTCTGCAGATCGGTGCGGATCAGCAGTCAGAAATGGCAGGCGTCCATACGCATCAATGGCAACGGGCTTCAGTTCCGGATCCCGGGATTGCAGAAAGCCCAGAGGCCACGATGAGGGGTCTTTGGCAAGCTGTTGTTCAAAACGAATCGCGGACATGAAGTAGAGGCAGGCAAAAGCCTGAAAGGCCCGAAAGGATGGCAGAGCTGCGTAGCATCCGGCAACCAGCAGATCCAGCCACTCGGTCTCATGTCGCACATCTTCGCTGTATTGGAAGAGCAACTGTCGGCAGCGATTGGAATCCGACAACAGAGCCTCGGCAATTCTCAGCACACCACTCAGGGCATGGGCGATGCCGCTGCTGTGCAGAGGATCGACAAATCCAAAGGTGACGGGCATCAGGACCCAACCGTCTCCGACGGCCTGTCTGCGGCATCGACTTAAACGCGGCAGAAAGCCCATCGCCCCCGGCGGTGCAATCCGGTTCGCGCCCGCCAGCAGCCCGGCCACGGAAGGATACGTCTTCAGGACGGATTGAAAATGGGTATCCGGAGTCGCAGCACCTGATGGCTGCCCGGCATTTCCGATTGTCGTCCATGGGGAACCAGTGGGTTCGACCATGCCAACGCTGGTCGTGCCATTGTCCATTCTCAGCATCCAGCACCAGCCATGCTCCAGAACGTGGTGCTGCGCGGCGTCATCTCCGCAGAACGGGTCATCGGAACTTCTTGCCTGGTCGAAAGGGGCGACGCCCGTGAAGTGCCCAAACACAGCTCGGGTCTGTGTTTTCATCCACGCATCATCAGGGGGATTGTCCACAAACCGGGCGAGGGCATTTCCCGCTCCGCTGGCATCCACAAACCATGAGCAGCGAATACCGTCCTGACGCTGTCGTTCCTCGTGTACGGAAGATAGATCGATTGTCCATGCCTGGGCGTGCGGGCAGTATTCGGCGTGCTGGACTGTCCAGTGTTCCAGCAGACGGCAGCCAGCGGCGATGGCCTGTTCAACGAAAAAGTGATCCACGGAACTTCTGAGCCAGTGGGTGTCGCTCCAGTAATCGGAACTGCTGGCCGCGACCAGCAGGGAGTGATTGTGGTCGGGATCATCGGAGAATACCTGACCGGGTCGATGTCGATAGTAGCTGAAGCCCCGTTTTTTCCCGCAGATGACTTCGGGAGTGCGACTTTTCCATGTGCCCCAGCAGGCCAGCGGCGCCAGTGCCTTGAGATTCCAGCGATCCGCGATGTGTGCCAGCAGAAAATCGGCGGTGGGTGTCGATGATTCGCCGATGGCAAATCTGGGATGCTTCTGTCGATCGACAATCAGCACCTTTTTGCCCTGGCTGGCCAGAATCCAGCCGAGGAGACTGCCAGAAAAGCCGGAGCCTGCGATCACGACATCGTAACTGTTGTTTTCAGAGTTGCAGAGCATACGGATCCTGCCACGTGCGAGTGACGAACGTGGTTGTCGGTGGATCTGCTGACGGAAATACGGAGTGACGCAGTCTCCGAGTCTTTTAAGAAAGCGGGTGCGAAACCGAAAGCGGATCTTGAGTAATTTAACATCAGCGGACAGATCCGGCATAGCGCCGCCCTGATCCTGCGGTCCAAAAACGTAAATATTTGGCCAAACTGCCAGCGTCGCAGGACATGTTTCTGTCCGCGGAAATAGTCTTGCGTCGGATGTCGAACGGGCCTGATGCATCCTGAAGCGATAACAACCGTGCGGAACGGGGAAAGGTCGATGGCTGCATGTTTGGGGCTCGCCTGAGTAGTGTCTATCTCATCATGGCCCCGCTGGTCTCTTCAGAGAGTGTGGCGGAGGCTTGAACGACGAAGAGCCCGGACCGCGATGGGTCGTCCCAACTTTCCGTTGCGCCCTGTTGTTGAGGCTGGGGTTTCGGTTTCGGTTTCGGTCGGAAGCCGAAAACTGTTTTTCCTGGTTGCATTGCACTCAGATTTCCCGGCGGCGGCCCCAGGTGCTGTTCCATCGCATTGTCGCGAACAGGACACGCAGTACTATCGATCGGACCGGTGCCACTTGACAGGGGCAACCGCTGATGTTCTAAAGTGGGCAGGCCTTGTCCGCGACAGGCAAGGCAGTACGCCTCATTTTACAACGTAGTTCACACTGCGGAATCACTTTTTTACGCGGGTTCCATGTCACAGGGCGAGGGACGTTGATCGTGGTGGAAAAACAATCTTCGGGTCCAAATGCAGCACCGACCATTGCGGCAATTTTTCGTGAGGGCCGCTCTGCTGTTCCCGCCTCAGGTCAACTCTGGTGGGGTGCGGATTTTGGCACGGTGCTGGTTGCATGCGCGTTGCGTTTGGGGATTGTCGCCGGGTCCATTGCTATCGTTGTGGGCGATGACGTGACGCAGGCCCAGGAGAAGAATTCGCGATCAATTCCGACGATCTCAACGATGTCGTACGAACGGCCAATCGAGCTTGAAGCCGGGGGCCAGTCGATTCATCTGGAGGGGCATTCCGCACCGCGGTTCCATGACTGGGATCTGGACCAGGACCTGGATGTGCTGGTCGGCGGAGGCGACGGTCGGCTGTGGCTTTTCCGTAATCAGGGGACACCGAAAAAGCCGCGCTTTCAGGCGCAGGAGCCGATTCAGGCGGGCGATCGCGATCGCTGGGGAAATTCCTTCACGGGGCTCGTTCTGGCGAATCTTGTGGGGACGGAACTCCCTGACCTCATTGTCTGTCACTCCGGGAACCAGCTGACGATTCACGAAAATATCGGCACAGCGGGCAATCCGAAATTTGCCGAGTCCGCGGTGACCATCCAGGTCCAGGACCAGTGTCAGGGGCGTTTCGACCTTGCGGACTGGGATGGGGATGGAGCTGCGGATCTTGTGACAGGATCCTTTGGTGGCAGGGTTGAGTGGCATCGGAACCGGAAAAACGAGCGCGGACCGAAGTTCGACGCGGGCGAACCATTTGCGGATCTGAGTGTGGCCTACAACTCTCATCCGCGAATTGTGGACTTCAACCAGGATGGCCGACTGGACCTGCTGCTGGGAGTGAACTGGGGCACGGTTTCGCTGTATCTGAACTCGGGCAATGTTCGGGCTCCGACGTTGAACGGCAGCCGCCAGCTGCAGTGGTCAGACGGGTCAGATCTCAGTATTCGGGAACTGAACGGAGATGATTCAACGCCAGAGGTGGCGGATCTTGATGGCGACGGCGTTCTTGATTTGATCAGTGGCGGCAGAAACGGGCGACTATTTTTCATGCGGGGCATTGGCTTCCCATCGCGTGTGGCGACAATTCAAACGCTGCTGGCTCGGCACGGACGCGAATTCGGTCAGATACTCCGGGAAGACGAGAATGTACGGCAGCAGGCTTTTGGGGCGTTGGTGTCGTTGCAGGCGGATCTGGGCGGCGGGCTGATTCCTTCGGCTTCGCGAGAACAGCTTTTTGAGCAACTGGCTCCGTTGGCCAAACAGTATCCGGAACTTCTGGGGCGATCAAAGTACGACCTGACGACAACGCCTCATCTGCCGTTGCTGTCTGGCCAGTACTGGACAGTGCTGCTGGAATCGCTGCCCGATTCGGAGGCCAATCGCGGCCGCGTCGCGGAGGCACTTGGGTTTTCCGCGGGGTACCGCAGGCTGCTTGTGGATCACGGTGTGCTGCTGATCGATAACGACACGGCGACTCCAGAGCACCTTGAAGCGATGCATCAATTGATGACAGCGATTCCGCGGGCGGTGTGGGACGTGGAAACGATCACGGTGGCAGGTTGGCTGGGGCCCGCCATCAAGACGCAGAAGATTCATTCCAGAACGGGAATTAACATCTTTGACCTGCCACTGGGCCGCCCGGAGAACAGTTTCCCCGGGGACGCCCCCAGGCCTGGCATCACAGATGTCTACATGATCTGCCTTGCTCACGAGCTGGCCCACAACATGCTGGATACCGTGGGCCGAAGAACGCGTCCGGAGTTATACGAACGAAAATTTGCAGGCCTGTCTCAGGCAGCCGGACCGCAGGTTGTGTACAAAGCTCCCAAGTCGGCAGGGATCGACATGGTGGCCACGAAAAAGAACTTCCAGGCGATTGGCGCATGGAACGGCGAAGAATCGACCTGGAACGAAGCCTGGACCAGGTTCTTTGCGGGAAAGGACAATTTCGACCGAGCATACACTCGGGGAAATGTTCAATTCTTCCTCGATGCGCCGCAGGAAGCGTTTGCAACCCTGGCCAATCAATACTTTGCCGACAGCCAGTTGATGCTGGACTTCTGCCGGGGCCGCTGGAACGCGGGCCATCCATCCAACATCAATCAGTTTCTGCTGATTGCGGACTATCTGAGCGCAGGCACGAACACCGTCAATTTTTACGTGCTGCGGCCGGGCGGTGACCTGACTTTGGAACCCGTGCAGTTAACGCGTGATGCTCAGGGCCGAATCGCCGGGGTTCAATCCAAAAATTCGACCGCAATTTTTGGCTATGATCAGGATGACCTTGTCAACGAATTCCGCATGGAGTCCATTCAGAAATAAGGGTGCGGGGAACCATAATCCGCCGTGATCCGCGCGACTGTGGCAGAGGGCATTGGTTGTCAGGCCGGGAATTGCCTGGAATCTGCCTGTGTGCAGGAAAATTGGGGTCAGCGGCTGAGGCACTTGTGACTATCATGCGTATTCGAGCATGATCTGGGTTTTCTGGCAGCGACTGGTAAAAGGATACATTCACATCCATGACTGACGGTAAGGTATGCGACTATGTGGTTCGCGAGGCTTGCAGAGCTGACATTCCGCAATTGAAGAGTCTGATTGATCAATTTGTGCAGGCAAACCGTCTGCTGCCTCGGACCACAGATGAGCTCAGTGATCTGATTCCGTTTGGTTTCGTGGCCGCATCCGGCGACCAGATCGTTGGCTTTGCCGCGTTGGAAATTTACTCCGCAAAGTTGGCAGAGATCCGCAGTCTTGCCGTGCATCAGGCGCACCACGGGAAGGGCCTTGGTCGCAGGCTGGTGCAATCCTGCGTGGACCTCGCGGTAAAACGCAATGTTCTGGAAGTAATGGCGATTACGTCCTCCGATGGGTTCTTCCAGGCCTGTGGATTTGACTTTACTCTTCCCGGAGAGAAAAAAGCGTTGTTCATTCAGACACGGGATGAGTACTGATCACACGCCATGGGATTCCGGCCCGGACGAAGAAGCCAGTTCTGGTGAATCGCCCCGAGTTTCGACCTGGGCGATCTAAAGAAGGTCGCTCACGTGCGTGATAAGTCTCAGCTGGTGCTTTCGCGGGCGTGTCTGCAGCGGACCGATCCGTGGCGGCAATACGCTGCGACTGCGGGCTCGATATGGCTACCCGGTTTGTGTTCCAGGTGCCAGAAAATGACATCAGTTTTTTTCTGATTCCGATTTTGATTCTGATTCCGAGGTGTTGGTTGTCCTGCCAAACACCAGTTCAAGCTCCTGTTCCTCTTTCAGTTTTCTGGATCTCACAGAGATGACGTCTCGCACAAGCTGAGCGCCGCCGGGAACTTTAATAATGATCTGGACCCGGTTTCGAACGACATCAAGAACCGTGCGACTTTCAAGGCGTTTGATCCCGCCTTTCTCCACAGGATATCCGGAAGCGTCTGGTATTCTGGAATCGTAGGGAAGTTTCTGCGTGTAGCCGTCCGAGCCGACAACCTTGCCTGACAAATCTGTGACCCGATACACCTTATCGCCGTCGGGCAGACGGATTTCGATCACGATGGAATAGGGTCGTCGGGGCTGTGGATTAGCCGGAAGGGTAAACGCCGTGAAGCTGCCTTTGGTGACAGCCAGCCCGGCTTCGGGCATTTTCAGCAGAACACCGCCCCCATCTGCGGCGTCGTCTCCTGCGGAATCAGAAAGCCCCTGCCAGACATTGTCCAGAGATGACTGGAGCCATCCGGAATCAGATTGTTGCAGTTCCTTTGCCAGTTGTTCTATGCTGCTCGGGGATTTTGCCTGATCGGCCTCTAGCTGCGCAGTGACTTCAAAGAGTGCGGCTGCGTCCGACACATTTTCTTCACCAAGGGCAGCCTGTAGCGGGCGTTGATCAAACGACAGCGTTTCTACCCAATCCAGTCCAAGGAAAGGGATCAGGATGATCGCAAGTGCCCAGGTGAACAGATGGAATGTGAGCGACGAGAAGACGCTGACTGCGGTGGCTGACGACAGGGCTTCGGTAACGGAACCGGCGGCTGTCACGGAGAAATCAGGGTCGTCGGAAGGACTGTTGTGAATCAACAACGGCAGTTCGCGGGCAACAACCGCCACATCTTCCGCGGGCGTTTGGGTCACCGGGCCAATTGACGATTCCAGCAGGGACTTTGGAAGTCCTGCAGCTGGAGCCACATTGCCATCCGGTGAAGACATCGACCGCCTCAACAAGCAGAAAATTCGTTGACAACGGACACGGGCACGTGGTCCCGAGTCCGCAGGAGATAACAGCGAACGTCATGGAACTGACTGGGCATCACGGTAACGCAGAGGAAATTGCCAATGCAAACTGCATTAGGAAATCTCGGCAGATGATACGTCCGGCCATTGATTGAAGTGAATTATCGGATTTGAACCACACGTTTCCAGACACAGATGCCGAGGTGCCAATGAACTTGCACCGGAACGTTCAGCTGCGCAGTAGTTTGACCTGCAGGATTCTACCGAAGTTTTGTAAGAAGGCGAATGATGATTCCGTTTAACTGCAGGGGAATTGACGGTGGAGTTCCCGGAACCGTTGACTGACTGCAGGCCATTTTTCGCAAACCTGCGGCGCAACCTGCCAGACTGCTGTAACTTAGGCCTGCAGTCGGAATGCTGCGGAACTGGGGTCGCTGCGAGACCTGCTGCCCTGCGACATTCTGGCAGGAACGGCGGTTTTCCGTTCTGCTGGCAACACAATGAACCGTGAATTGCTTAAATCCATTCTTTTTTGCGAAAGAACCAGAGCAATCCGGCAGCAACAGTCAGCATGCAGGCTATGGCCACGGGATAGCCCCATTGCCAGCCCAGCTCCGGCATGTAATGAAAATTCATGCCATAAAAGCCAGCAATAAAACTCAGCGGCATAAACAGAGTGGCAATCACGGTGAGTGTCTTCATGACTTCTCCGCTGCGGTAGTTGATGTCTGCCACATAAAAGTCTCGCAGATCGGCGCAAAGTTCCCGATAGGTTTCCGTCACATCCATCAGCTGGACTGTGTGGTCGTAACAGTCTCGCAGCCATGTGCGAGTCGAGTTTTGGATGATGGGACAGTCGTCACGGAGAAGCAGGGAAATGGCATCGCGTTGCGGCCAAATTGTTTTTCGCAGCAGCAGCAGGTCGGCGCGGACATGCCGCAGTTCAGTGCGATGTTTTCCTGAAGCCCCCTGTTCAAGATCATCATCAATACGATTCAGGCGATCACCGATGACTTCAATGACCGGGAAGTAATTATCGATGACGGTATCAAGAATAGCGTAGGCGAGGTAGTCGGCACGCATTTCCCGGATTCGGCCGCGCGCATTCAGGATTCGCTCTCGGACGGGATCGAGGGCCGGCACACCTTCATGAACGGAAACCACAAAGTCTTCGCCAATAAACAGACTGACCTGCTCCGTTGTCAGACGACCATCAGCTTCATGCAAAGGGAGTCTTGTCACCACAAAAAGGTGTTCGCCGTAGTCTTCGACTTTGCATCGCTGGTGGGAATTGATGACGTCTTCCAGGGCCAGAGGGTGCAGGTCAAAGGCCTCACCAAGGTGGCTGATCGTCGCCGGGTCGACAACGCCTTCGACGCGAAACCAGTACACTCGATCCGCCGGCACTTCTTCATTGAGTTCTGCAACCGTGTCGATGACTTCCTCTTCGGCAGACGCGGAATTGTAGGAGATTCTGGTGATGCGACATTGACCGGAGATGGGTTGAGTTCCGCGGTCAAGAGTTCCGGGCGCGGCCCCGACCCCGGACGTTCTTTTGAAAGCGCGGAACACACCCGTCTTTTGGTGATGGTTCATTCCTGAGTCCCTGCATTAACCGTGGAGAAGCGATACCACGAGTTCCGGAACGATGCAGTCGCGGTTATGGTTCCAGCGACTGAAGTCCGGTATCCTCCGTGGTGCGGAAGTTTAGCAGGATCGTCGCAGCGGGCCATCGGATGACGTTGGCAGTCGGGGCCCCCAAACACCCTGGTCGCGCTGTCTTTCCAAAAAAGACGGCTCGGTCATCACACGATGTCAGATGTGATGACAATGTGTTTGATCACGACCTTGAAGTCCTGCTGAGTCATTGGCAGGAACGCTACTGGCTGAAAAATCGTCAGACAGGAACGACCCTTCCGGTGGCAAGGCAACTTTTTGCGGGGCTTTTCGGGCGATATGAGTGGGATGCATTCAAATTGTCTGTTATTTTTCTGAAAATCAAAGAATTCGCAGTTTTCAGAGAAACTCGTCCAATAAAAGTCGGTTTATCTCAAGTAGCGGTCCGGCTTTAAATTAAAGACTGCGGCCCAGACATTTCACAAAGTTCCTGACCGATTCCTGTCCCTGTTTTTTTGGTTGGAGACATCCATGTTGTTTGGAAAATTCGTGCGAGCGGCTGGCATTCTTAGCCTGTTTGCGGTGGCCTTTTCTGCAATCGCTGAAGCACAGCAGCCGGACAACGGCGGGCAGCCCCCACAACAGGGTGGTCGCGGCGGACAGGGCGGACGAGGTGGTTTTGGCGGGGGAGCTGGCGGACGCGGCGGATTTGGATTTGGCGGTCCCGGCGGCGGCGGCATGATGGGTGGCCGTGTTGATCGCGCCATGTTGCTTGGCATCGATCAGGTTCGCACGGAACTGAAGATCGAAGAATCTCAGGCTGCCGTGATCGATGCTGCTCTGGAAGCCTACCGTGAAGAGCGAAGCAGTGCTCCACGACCGGATCGTGATGCGTTCCAGACAATGTCCGAGGAAGAACGAACTAAAGTTTTTGCTGACATGCAGAAGCAACGCGAAGAACTGAGCAAGAAGACTGACGAAGTGCTGAACGCGCTGCTGGAAGTTCCTCAAAAAGAACGTCTCGACCAGATTGCTTTGCAGATGCGGCTCAATGGCGGTGCTGCTACGACACTGAAGTCTGACGACGTCAAAGGAAAGCTGAAGATTTCAGAAGAGCAGGTTGCCAGGCTGGATGCAGCAGAAACGGCCAGCCAGGAAGAAATGCGAAAGATGATGGAAGAAATGCGAGCCAGCTTCCAGGGCGGAAATGCCCCCGGAGCACCAGGAGCCCCAGGCGCTGGCTTCGAAGGAATGCGAGAAAAGATGGAAGCTGCTCGCAGCAAGTCCACAGAAGCAGTCATGGCCGTTCTGACCGACAGCCAGAAGGCAGAACTGGAAACCATGAAGGGCGCAAAGTTTGAAGTCGACATGCGAGCCCTGATGGGTGGTCGCGGTGGATTTGGCGGTCCTGGCGGCCCAGGTGGACAGGGCGGCGGTCGTGGCGCTCAGGGTGGCGGACGCGGTGGACGTGGAACCCGCCCACCGGCTGAGTAATCTGCCTCCGGGCACATCTTTGAATGAATGATCAGGGGACCATGCCCAACGGCATGGTCTCTTTTCATTTCCAAAGGCCAACAGCAGCTCTGCTGTGCCAGTCCCCTTGCAACGACATGCCGAAACTATCACAATGCCAGCGGGCTGAATGTGGCCTGAGTGTGGCCCTCACGGCAACTTCCCGAGAGATCACAGCCAGTCCTTGCGGCCAGTCGTTTAGTACGGTGTGACCAGTTTTTGAAAAAGCCAAAGGTCGTGTGTCCCATGGGACTGAAACATACTGTGATTCGTTTTTCTGCCTTCGTTAGTCTTGCCGGAACACTGTTCGGTCATGAAGGACATGGGCATCCCGCCACGCAAAGCGGCCTTCTGCACTACATCGTCAATCCCTCGCACTGCGTTCCCATGGCGTGTGTGTTGATCGCCACGGCATGTTTGGTGCAAGCCTGTCGCTCAGGCCGGCAGGGACGGTTTGCACGCTCTGCATCGCGAAAAATCGGCTAATAATTTCTGTTCGCAGCCACGGATTCGCCGTTCCATCATTGCAATCTGATCAGCAGTTTGGGGAAAATGAGGGCTCACTGCCTGACCTTCCTCCTACCGTTCTGACGAATCCTGCCATGACGCGTTCCATTCGCAACTTGATGCTTCTGTGGCTGCTGCCGGGACTTGCTTTTGCCGAAATCAGCAAAGGGCAGGATCAGGCAGGTCTGGATTTCTTCGAACAGAAAATCCGACCGGTGCTGGCTCAGCACTGTTATTCCTGTCACTCGCAGGAAGCGGCCACTGCCGGAAAACTCAAGGCACAGTTGTATCTGGACACAGCAGCGGGCATTGCTTCCGGTGGTGAAAGCGGTCCGGTGCTGGTTCCGGGGAAGTCTGCCGAAAGTTCGCTGTTAAAAGTCATACGCTACGACGGCCTGGAGATGCCGCCCTCCGGAAAACTTCCCGAAGAAGTCGCCGCAGATTTTGCTCGTTGGATTGATCTGGGCGCCCCGGATCCCAGAACTGGCGAGGCTCCGCAGAAGAAGCGGCGTGAAATCAATGTGGCCGAAGGACGGGAATGGTGGGCGTTTCGGCCGATTCAACAGCCTGTGCCTCCCAACCCTCAGACGCCGATTGATTCCCTGATTCTGGCAGCGCAACAGAAACACGGTGTGGCAAGTGTTGGTCCGGCAACGAAAGAGAAGCTGATCCGGCGCGCATGGTTTGACCTGACGGGCCTGCCTCCACAGCCGCAGGACATTGCCGCCTTTCTGCAGGATACTTCTGCGGAAGCGTTTCCCAGGCTGGTGGACAAGCTGTTGGAGAGTCCAGCCTACGGTGAACGCTGGGCCAGACACTGGCTCGACGCGGCACGCTTTGCAGAAAGTGGTGGCTACGAGTTTGACGGATTTCGTCCCGGGGCCTACCACTACCGCGACTGGGTCATTAAATCGCTCAATGCAGATCTGCCATTTGATCAGTTTGTGCGTATGCAGCTTGCCGGAGATTTGATTCGGCCGGATACAACGGAAGGCGCGGCCGCCACGGGGTTTCTGGTTGCCGGACCGTATCCAGGGCAGATCACGGCGAAGACTGTTGAACGGATTCGCTACGACCAGCTGGATGACATGATGATGACGATCGGTGGCTCGATGCTGGGCTTGACCCTGGGCTGCGTTCGCTGTCACGACCACAAGTATGACCCGCTTCCGCAGACGGACTATTATGCGATTGCGGCCACCCTGGCGACTACAGCACACGGCTCAAGAACGCTGGACTATGACTCGGAGGCAACAGAAAAGGCCCTCGCCACGCATGCCGAACAGCATCAGCCGTTCGCCGTGGCATTGAAAACCCACGCCGACATGGTGCTTCCTGAACGTTTTGCGGCATGGAAAAAAGACCAGCTGCCAGCTCAGCCAGATGCCTCTCGCTGGCAGATTCTGGAGCCAGCAGCGGCAGAGGCCGGGAGATCGTGGCTGAAGCTGGAATCCGGGGGTCTGATCGTTCATGATGGACAAATCATGCCGGGAGTCAGCTTCCGCTACCGGGGGCAGCAGCGGAACATTTCTTCCGAGGAACGTTACGAGCTTCAGTTTTCGACCTTTCAGAAAAATCTGCAGTCACTGCGTCTGGATGCTCTGAGTCACAAAGCGCTGCCGCAGCGCGGGCCTGGGCTGAACGACGACGGCAGTTTTCAGCTGGCCGAGATCATCCTGACAGCAAAGCCTCTTGATCCAGGCTCTGCGGAAGCAGCGCAAACGACAACGCTTAAGCCCGTTTTTGCTGCGTTTTCGGACGAAAACCAGCCGGTGGCCCAAGCGACGGATGGCAAGCCAGAAACCGCATGGGTCGTGCGAACCACCGCGAAAAAAGACAATGCCGCCGTCTTTGAAATGGATCCCCCCTTGAAGGGATTTGATGGCGGTACTCAGCTTCAACTGGAGCTGCGATTTCGGGACGCGGGTATTGGGCGTTTACGAATTGCGGTTTCTACAGAGCCGAATCCCGCAACGTGGGCCGGGGACCAGATGCCACAGCATGTGGCAGAACTCCGAGCGGTGGCTGCAGCTTATGCCACAGAACTGCCGGAGCATGTTCGGCTGAGTCTGACGCGCTGGTTGTCGCCGTTCGACTCGGACACAGCAAAGCTGTTTACGGCAGAACGCGTGCATGCGGCGGCAATGCCCAGGCCGGACTTTCGCGAAGTGTATACGACCACACCTGGTGGTCAGGATGTCTTTGTGCTGCGGCGAGGTGAAGTGGACAACAAAGCCGGCAAGGCAGACCCTGGCTTTCTACAGGTGTTGTGGCGCGGTGATGCCCCAGCGAAGCCGGAAACCACGCCAGCCGCCGAGCATCCGCGAATGGCACTGGCAAGATGGATGACGGATCTGGATCACGGTGGTGGCGCCCTGCTGGCACGTGTCATGGCCAACCGTCTCTGGCAACATCATTTTGGACAGGGGATTGTCAGAACCCCCAACGACTTTGGCGCACAGGGTGAAGCCCCAACTCATCCGGAACTTCTGGAATATCTCGCCGCCGAACTGATTCGTAACGGATGGAAACTGAAGCCACTGCATCGGGCCATTATGCTCAGTGCCGTCTACCAGCAATCGCATGAAATTCGTGATGACAGCCTCGCGGCGGATCCCGAAAATCGCCTGTTCTGGCACTATCAGCCGCGACGGATGGAAGCAGAGACCATCCGTGATGCAATTCTGCAGCTCGGTGGAAGTCTGGATCGCACAATGTATGGCCCCAGTGTTCTGGACGACACTCCCCGCAGAAGTATCTATTTAAGAGTCAAACGCAGTGAACTGCTGCCGATCATGACCATGTTTGATGCTCCGGAACCGACGCAGAGCATTGGTTCCCGCAGCATCACCACGGTCCCCACGCAGGCACTCACGCTGATGAATTCCACCGTCGTCAGGCAGCAGGCCGAAAAACTTGCCGCAGAGATTCGCGCTCAGGTCGCCGGGGCACCTGAAGACCAGGTGAAAACGGCTTTTCAGCGAACACTTGGGCGATGGCCTTCGGAAACGGAACTGACCCGCATGACGGAATTTGTGCAACGGCAGAAGGCAGCGCTCCCTGCAGACACACAGAATCCTGATCAGGTCGCCTTCACTGAATTCTGTCACGTGCTGCTGTGCCTGAATGAGTTTGTGTATGTGGATTAGCTCGGCCATGGCAAGTCGTAGACATTTTTCGACCTGCTTTTCTTCGACCTGACATTTTCGGTAGTCGTCCCCCAGGCACGCGGGCTCCCC
>CAIQIE010000120.1 GCA_903871805.1 uncultured Planctomycetaceae bacterium
ACAAATCCCGTGCGGTTTCACGATCAAGGATCAGACAAGATGCGTATTTGTGATTCTGCAAAGCGCTGTGAATTGCAACGTGTTTCCTCTCGCCGCCGGGGTTTTTTCGGGCGACAAGAATCACTGAACGATCCTGGCTGCCGACCAGCTTCTCGAGTGTGTTCAGACTGACAGCAGAAAATAAAGAGTAGGGCTCTCCTTTCTTATTGGTCAATTCAACGATTTCCCCCTCACTGTCGAAACAGGTATACAAAAGATCGCCCACCATTTTACTGCGTTTAGATTCATTCGACTCCATTAGATCATAACGCGAAAAGATCGAACCCTTGGCAGCCCCGATGGAGGTCAGCACGATGTGCAGCTGACTCTCGGTCTTATTGTTGCTCCGCTCAGTATCCGCAGCTTTTCCGAGCAAGGAGGGATCGGTAATTTCCAGGAGTTTTATGAGGTCCTCGTCATATTGGGTTGGATCACTGGGTTTCAATAGTGTCGCCAGAAGCCCCACCCCACAAATTGTTGCTCCGTGGCTTCCGCGACTCACCTGTCGCTCCATGGCCTCTCGCAATTCGTTCACGAGCACGTTCGCATTCGAGGGAAGCTCTTCAGCGCGAGTCAGGCAGACGTTCAGTGCAAGGATTCGCACACTGCCCCACAACCCTGGATTCACTCCGAAATCCAAATCCCAATCCTCTGACTCCTTCAGCTGCTGAATGATCATTTGGACGGTAGTTCCACCCACAATTCCGATATTAAGGACTGGGCCATTCGCGACTGCGTCGTCTCCTCCTGCAGACCAGATTTTCCTGCCAATCTCCTCAATCCTGCACAGGAATTCTGTAGCAGCACGAGCTGCCCAATGGGTTTGCAATGGGCTTGCATAAACACTCACCGGCAATCTCAATAAACTGCCGAGCTCCTTTCCCAAATGCTGATCTTCCTGTGCCTGTAGTCTCAGGATTCCATCATCAAACAGAGATTGCAGCAGATACGGCAGTGAAGACACACTTAATTTTTTTGTGCTGCAAACTCGCCGAACCTGTTCCGATGTCATTTCATGACTATCGAATGTCGTACTGCGCTCACTCGACAATTGGCATACTTCATACTTCTCCCGAACCCTCCGCTGCGTATCCTGTAGCACCTCACCCAGCATATCTCGCAAACTGATGCGCCCACGTCGCACTGTTGCAGTTGCCCGACTTTCGCGCTGTCCCCTTGTAAGCTTAAGTAGCTGGTCAAGTCGCTCGGTGAAAACGTCCTTCAATATCTGTGTTGCGAAAGGTGGCCACCGACTCAGTTCGAGAGCACGAGCGTCCGGATTTCCATCAGACTGATCATCATCATCGTCGTCATCCTCCACATTTGGATTGTCGCTACCATCTGTTTTCCGGGATGACTGAATCTCTTTCCGGCTACGAGGGCGACCTTGTCCAGGCCTCGATCGCGTCTCCAACTTTGGTGAAGGCACCATTCGAACCGCTGTTTTTTTCCTCGTCACAACCTGAGCTCCCGAAAACCGACTCACAACTTCCACAACAGCCGTACAAGAGTGTACACAGCATTCCGCAGAGTGTGAAACCTGAATGCGAGTAAAAATTCCCGGTAAAAAATCAAATTCCACGCGTTGAATGACCGCAGGATTTCCATTCACTCCAAATACGCGTGTTGAAAAGCACATTAGCGCTGTCGTAACACCACTGGGGCGTATTTTTTTCAACTCGAGTATCTTCGCCGCCACATAAAGCCACTTTTTTGAAACAAGAAAATATTCGGCCTGAGTCGAAACGCACACTGAGTCATTTATTTTTTGACTGGCTGTTTTTTTTGTGCAACTTGAGCTTGAAATGCCATTTTTGCGTTGTTTCAATCCTAATTCCTACCAAAGAGTCGTCCGCCGATTACCCACCTGATGTCTCGCATGTGCCTGGATGTCCCACTCCCACTCCCACGCTGTAAGGAGATATCTCATGTTGCAATTTCACCTCCCCGAAGAACCCGTTTTTGCGTTCTTTCTCCGCAAGAACGACCGTGAAATGCTGTTTAAACTCTTCACAGAGGGACTAAGCTGCGAAACCAGACTCGCTCAGTTCATCTCTCATTTCTCCAGTGCCGAACGTCGACACTTGGAGGACTGTCTGCAACCGGCTACCCACAGGGGTCGCGACCTGTTCCTTGCCGCGCTGGACAAGGTCCTCGACTTGCACCATCGAAATCTGCACATGATTTCTACGGAGGATCTTCTGATCGAATGCAAGGAGCGGCTACATTGCGATGCAGCCCGATGACCGCGGGCTGACTGATACCTTCCGCGAAACACAAGTGCTTCTGCTCGCTCAGGTGAGGGGTCACGCGCATAAGATGTTCAGCTTCAGTCTTCGGCCAGGCTTCACGCCGCTTCTCTCAGTACCGATTCTGATCCCGCTCCTCATCTTGCAGCAGTTCGGGCGATCCTGAACTCGCCCGAACTCGCAAATCGCTTGACCGAAAGAGTGTGCAATTTGATTTGCCAAGTGCACACTCAAATCTACGATGGACGAGTTTCCATGCAGAAAACACTCGCATTTTCTGCCAGAATTGGGTGCGTACAGAATTTGCGTTGCCTCGTACTACGAGCAACGACCAACGGGGATCACCCGCGCAGGATCGCAGCAACGATGTCCCGGAGTATGCGACTCAACGGCGCGCAGGGCGGATTTCAGGGGGTTTTTGCTGTGTTGCCCTGCGGGCGAGTTCGGCGGCCGTTCAGTAACGCCCCCAGCCAGGTGTGGCGAACCAGAGCTTCATAGGAGATCAACAGCAACACTGTCGCCACGGCACAGACGGCCGCAAACTTCAGGAACGGAGACACTGGCCATGATCGCGTCATTCCCTGAAGCCAGAACAACATCGGCAGGTGCACCAGATACAACCAGTACGACGAATCCGATAAGTAACGAATCCACCCTCGTGGCTCTGACAGAAACCGCCGAAAAAATCCCATACAACCGGCACTCATCAGCCATGCATAGGAGACCTGCACCAGAGCCGATACCTCGGCCGAGGTGCCTCCCCACAGCATGATCGGCAGCAGCACACATAACGAAACGGGCAGGGTCAACCACCAGTGGCGCCCATGACGCCCGTTCGGATCTCCTACGGCAAAGTACATCATGCCGTAGCCAAAGAAGATGCCATAGTAAAACAGGACGTGAGGTTGTGGCAGCAGGCCCAGCGAAGTGTCAGGGCCCACAGCCGGGCTAAACAGCCCCATTAACAACTGTGGCAGCATCGTCACCGGAATCAACCACAGTAGTCTCCACGGCGAAATCACAAGCCGATACCGCCAGCCGGTTTCGCACGCGTCTCGCCCGGCTCCCGCAGATGCCTGCTCAGAATGCGACGACACTACCCGCCGAACTATCCCACGCACCGCCAGAATCCCGACAGCAAAAAGTCCCACGAACCAGCAGAGAAACCACAGAAACCAGAGGTGATCAAACACGGGCGTGAACAGCAAATGCAGCGGCTCTACACGGCCCGGCACACGCACCAGCCAGAAGGGAGAGGTGAGCCAGTCTGTGTACCGCTTCCGAATCGTTTCCCGCAGCGAGAGCCGCACCTCCGGAACAGCAGGCGGTGCGGGCAGTAATTCCCGACAGGCCAGACGAGCGGTAGCCAGCTCGTCAGGCTTGCGAGGTGGTATTTGCAGGGCCCCGAAAATAAAATCCGTGACCCCGCGGTCAGCAAACGTCGTTTGATACGGAACTGTTCCGTCATTGCTTTTGGCCAATGGGTCGGCGCCGTGGTCCAGCAGCATCCGGACAATCGTCGGGTGACCGGTAAACGCCGCTCCATGCAGCGCCGTCGAGCCATCCCCGTTTTTGCCCGCGATACTGGCCTTACGATCCAGCAGCAGTGAAACAGTCTGTTCATCGCCCAGCATGGCCGCCCATGCCAGCGGCTGAACAGAAAACTCCGGATCCGGCTGACTCAGACTGGCAGGCTCCCGCGACAACTGGTCTATTCGCTCACGATCGGCTCGCCGAATGGCCTCCGTCAGTGACTGAATCGGCGCGGCGACCTGAGGGTTCGCGGCCGGCACTGCCGACTTCGGCAGATCTGGTATCGCAAACTGCCGATTGACCCACGCGGTCAGCGGCAAAATGGTGATCGCGCCCAGCAGACAGGGAACAAGGACGCGTTGAAATCGATGCCACAGCAGGGCCTTGAGTCCCTTTTGTCGCCACAGCATCGCAGTGAAAAAACCACTGATCAGAAAAAACAGCGGCATGCGAAAGTCGTGCACAAGAGCGACAAATGCCCCGAAGAACGGATGCCGGCGTGAATCCTCCACGGCCCACGGGATCATTGCATACGCAAGGGCTGCGTGAAGTCCGATGCCGAGCAGCATCGCAAATCCTCGAAGTGCATCCAGATCATTTCGACGAGGCGTTGGTTGAGATTGAGACATCGATCAGAAAGGCCACTTCAGAACAAGGGAAGCAGGAAACACGGTGCAGGCGGTCAAAGCT
>CAIQIE010000121.1 GCA_903871805.1 uncultured Planctomycetaceae bacterium
AAAACAGGAAGGCGCGTCCGTAAAGGCTGCGAAGAACGGTGTCGGCCTGCTGCAGTTCGGGCAGGGTCAGAGTCCGAGTGGGCAGACTGGAGGGCAGAGCCAGTTCGCTGAGCCCCAGCGACTGCAGATCCTCAAGACTGATGCCCCGTGACAGGTCATCGGCGAAAGTGATGTTCGGGGAGAGAGTGGCATTCGAAGAAACAGTGGTCGCGCGGAACTGCAGCGGGTGCAGCGTGTCCATTGTCGGTGTCACGACCGATGGGCCGAGCGTCAGCGTGATTTCGGGAAGACCATCGGGGCCCGGGGCAAACAGGTGCGTGTCTGGATTCCATGCGACTGCGTCGTCACCCTCGGAATTTTCGATCATTCGTGTCCAGTAACCGAGGGAAATGATCGTTCCATCTGGCTGAACGGAAGGCTCATCAGACAATGTCAGCGGAAGTACGGGAATCGTCTGTCCTTTGCCAACGCGAAAGGCGACGGGCTGATTTTCAAGGACGACGGAAGCGCCCACTGTCAGAGACGCTGTGGGAAGAATTGATCCGGCCCCATGCGTGTACGCATTGTCGGCCCCGCGAAATCGGACCTCGATTTGTGAAGGAATCAGGGGTTGTCCGGCAGCCGGTGGGGTTTGTTCAGGCCACTGAAAAGTAACGTCGTCTTCCATGAGCGTCGGAATCGTCGGACGCCCGTTGTAGAAATCAGCCTGCTGTAATGCTGCATCCGTTGAGAGTATGATCCTCGCCTCAGTTTCGAAGGGTTGCTGCCAGAGTCTCAGGATGTCGTCAGACAACCAGGCATGCCCTGCGGCGAGTGCAGCGGATTCACAGCAGTGACGGGCTCTGAGGAGCGTGTTGGAGTACAGCCAGAGATTGATGACTGTCAGGGAAAGAATTCCGACCATGGAGATGGCGAGGACCGTCCAGAGGGACAGGACACCATGACGATTGTCAGCCTGATGGAGAACAAAAAGAGCCTGCTGTTGAGCGGGCGCTGAACAGCAGGTTTTCGATTTTCGTCTGAGGCCTGACACGGCGTCACTGCGGAGCATAGACCGGGTCCGTATGAGTCATTGGACGGAAAGGCAATCCGAGGAGTTCAGCGATCAATTGGGGGACTGTGCACCTGTCGTTGGAGTTTCGGCCATGTCCGTCTCTGTGTCTGGCGGACTTCCTGCCAGGTCGTCAATTGTCAGGCCATCATCAGTACTTGAGGAGCGTCGTCCACCACCGCCGGGGCTGATACGATTGCCGCTGCCTCCGCTGGTGCCTGTATTCACGCGGCGTCCATCTTCAAAGTATGTGTTGGAGAAGGACTGACCGCGATAATGTTCGGCCTCGAAGGGTTGCTTCTCTTCCTGCAGGCGGAGTCCGAGGATTTCCATGAAGAAGATGCGGTCTTCTTCGCGTGCTTCAATCGAGATCCCGCCGGTACCGGGACCGTTATTGCTGTAGATCAGGTCAATTTCGCCCTTTTTCTGGGCGAGGAGGGCAATTCGCGATTGTTCTTCATCGAGTTCAAGCGTCACGCTTTGCGAGGGGGATCCGGCATTCTGAATGCTGGAATTGTTTGCCGACTTGTTGATTTCCAGAACCTTCACACCTTTGAACAGTGTCGCTGTCATGGCGTCTGAAGAGGACATGCTGGGGCGTCGGTTATTGGAATTGCGTCGTCGCGACGGGCTGGACAGATCCACATTGTCCACGGTCAGTTCCACGTCCACATACTGCCCTTTTTTCAGCTTCATGTTCAGGGCGGCCGTGGTGGGACTTACCTGAACGACGACCGCTCGCTTGCCATCTTCCACTTCAAGTTCGGGGAAATCTCCGAGGGCATAGAACATGGAGCCTGTGAGTGGAGTTGCCGGGGTAATTTGGGCCTTGGCGATACGTCCGACGATCGTATCGATGTTGGTCAGCGTGTCGGGCTCCAGTTTCTGGGCGCGGTCCCATGGACCATTTCCGAGGTGGGCACGGGTGATCACGGTTCCGGGTTCGATCCCTGAGACGGCCATCGGCAAGGTTCGGGAAGCCCGCTGCGGTTCTGGTGCGGGCTCACGTCCAAAGGCCAGTTTCAGCAGGTAGCCCATCGCCAGTGTGCTGACGATGGTAAACGTCGCAACCGTCAGCATCCAGGGGGTAAGTTTCACAGGCGACTCCTGAGAGAAATTTCAAAATGCAGACCCGCGAGGGGCTTGTGTTCGATGACTGGCGTTTCGGAATTCGGGAGGACCAGAATTCACGCCAGTCTGGACTGATAATTTGACACAGGACACTGAACCGAAACGACGGTCAATACACGGCGGCAGGTCCCAGATCGGCTGACCGTTCCATGACCATTGCGGAGCTGGATTCCAGAGAACGATTTGAAAGACCAAATCCGATCATCCAGAGCAGGTCTGGACTGGCATTGTTCATGGGCACACGCACGCTGACTGTTCCAACCTGACCGGGGTAGTTTCCCGGAGTCACGATGATTTCTGAGCCAGCTGCGAGAGCCGGTCCCAGAAGTTCAGCAACCCGCCCCTGCACTTCTTCCTCCTGCGCCCCACTGATGCTCATCAGTCTCGCGCCGCTTTGTGCTGCTGTGGAAACTCTGGCGAGGGCTGACATCAGCAGTGAGAACTCGGTGATGGAAAAAATCAGCAATAGAAATATGGGGAGAACAAGAACCAATTCCATTGAAAGAATGGCTCCGCGTCGGCGGGAAGTTGAGGAGTTGGTTGACTCCATAGTCCTGCTCACTGCAGTCAGAGACATTGGGAGGAAAGGGTCTGTCAGGGAAAACCACGCATCGGCAGTTTCGGCCGGAAGACTGGTTCCACGACAGTTTTTCCCGAAAATTCCGGTTGGGGTGGGGATTTACTACAGACCGGGTGTTTTTGAGCGACTTTCAACGCCCGTGATGTCCCCGGACCTGA
>CAIQIE010000122.1 GCA_903871805.1 uncultured Planctomycetaceae bacterium
TAACCCATCATCCCCATGTTGTAGGCACTGATATTAAATTGCCCGATATCGTCCCCCCAGATCACCACGATGTTCGGCTGTTTTTCAGCAGCATGAACACTGTTCACCAGCAACCCAAGCAAGCCGACTATGAACGCTCCAGCCAGACTTCTCATACATCCCCTGTCATCAAAAAAATGTCTGCTGCCTCTGCCCTGGACTTTCAGGCTGAAGCCGCCAGATCACGGCGATCTTCAACCTGTATTTCCCGAAGGGCATCGAACGCCCTTCACGACGGTGGTGAGTCTACTACGCTGAAACAATGATGCCCGAATTCTTCGTTTCTGATTTGAAAAACACGAAATTTGGCGGGCTGGAAAGCCTTACAGTTTGACTTGTGCTTTGTCAAAACCTGAAATTGGGGGTTCTCCGTCATTCCCGCCTGCGCGGGAATGACGTAACCCAAAAACTAAGATTTGACAAAGCACTAGTCTGCTCTCTGAGCGCCTCATCCTGCCTGAATAACAACGCCCAACAGTGTTTTCCCGCAGACACGTGCGATGCAAATAACACTGCGAATTTTCCATTGCTGCAGATTCCCCTGAAACGCATGCTTTCATTACGCGACAACACTTCAGCGTCCTTTCGGCAAAATTCTGAGTGTGTCGGGGTTTCGCATCAGAACCAATGTGTGCGGGACAGTCTGCAGGAATGACTTTCCCAATGCACGATTGAAGACAACCCGGGGATCAAGGAGACTCTGAAGTCTCCGGAGCAGTCGCTCTTTCAGACAACACGTGATTTGCCTCACAATACACCGTCTGTCAGCCGCTGCCGGAGCGGTCTGACTTCGTGCAAGGGATAAACACAATGACTACCGCGTTTTGTCAACGATTGATACCGCGTCTGTTCAATGCAGTATGTTTCGGGTTGGTACTGATGCAAACCGTCACACCGGTGCAGTCGGAGGAGCCAGTGAGGCTTCGGATTTTGAGCTGGAATATTCATCATGGTGAAGGGGTCGACGGGAAGCTGGATCTGGACCGTATCGCAGCCGTGATTCGCAGCGTCTCTCCGGACCTTGTCGCCCTGCAGGAAGTGGAAGTCGGTTCAAAACGCACCGGCCAGGTGGATCAGCCAGCGGAACTTGCCCGGATGACGGGCCTGAAGTCTGTTTTTCAGAAGAACATTGACTTTCAGGGTGGCGGTTATGGCAATGCAGTGCTTTCCCGATTTCCCGTGCGTTCAACGGAAAGTCTGCGGCTGCCGAATCATGATGGCGGTGAACAGCGTGGCGCTCTGTGCGTGAATCTGGAACTGCCGGGGCGAACCGCCCCCCTGTTGTTGATCTGCACACATCTTGACCATCGTCCGAATGACAGTGAACGCCGCGCCTCTGCAGACGCTATTGAACATCACATCGCCGGGGTGTCAGACACGCTGATGCTGCTTGCGGGAGATCTGAATGCCGTTCCTGAATCGCCTGTGCTGGACATGTTTCGACAGTATTGGTCGATTACGAATTCCCAGCCGCTGCCAACGATTCCAGTGGAAAAACCAACGCGTCAGATTGACTTTGTGCTGACACGGCCGGCGAATCGCTGGCGAGTGCTTGAGACCCGGGTGCTGGACGAATCTGTGGCTTCCGATCATCGGGCGATTTTTGCGGAACTGGAGACACCATAATCCGCTTGCGGATGTCAATTCGCCTTTTTCAGAAAGGCCGCGACCAGGACGATCACCGTTTCATTGACTCGCCCCCCACATGTTCTGGATGTGATGTCAGCAAAATGTTTTTAACCAGCGTTTCTCGTTTTGCGGTGAACCCACCACCTGTGACCACAAGATCCTTGATCAGGGTCACACTATGGCCGGCGCTTAATGCATTTCCATTCCTGTCGAGTATTGGTGCGATGGCATCTTCGTTGCATTCAGACGGCGGACTTTTTGAGCCCACTGCAGCAGGCTGTCCTGCCGACCAACCTGATCTGCCATTTTCAACGGCGTCTTCCTGGTTTTCTTTTCCGAAAAAGGGTGGCGAAAAATCACAGCACTGTGCGTCTGAAACAAATCACCGTGTTGCGTCAATAAAGCAACGTCCACCCGATGAGTCCACAGAGGCATCCACACAGCCCCCGAAAACTCCATCCATGGCTGGCATACGCACCGGCACACGGGATAGATTACTGTGGGCAGGGGATGACACCGGAACAGGGAGTATCAGCATGCGACTGATTGTGGTGTGGATTTTTCTGATGGCAGCTGTGTCGGCATCCGGGCAGCAGGCGGAGACAGTGCCCTATCAGAATCATCTGAGCGTCCTGAAGAATCCGCAGCCTTTGCTGACAGATTATCCGGAATATTTTGAACCGATCACCGAAGCAACACGGTTTGAAGCGCCGGCGATTGTCAATGATGTCAATGCCGATCTGCAGGTGCGTGCATGGCGTTTTTCTTACAACGCTCGCGGCATCATTGAAATGCCAAATTTCCTGAGTGCCCGAGAGACGGCTGTGACCATGGTGCATCCATGGGCCATTGATGACAGCTGGGGCTGGAAGACGCCCAGGCCGAATGGTGTGGCCGATTTCTGTACGCCCGTGAAGAATGCACTGGCCGCGAAGCATACGAAAGAAGTTGTGGATCCCTTCCTGAAGGGACTGCGCAGCCGAGTGGCGCGCGTGATGTACAGTCTTCCCGGCCCGGCGGATCCCATTCGGACGCAGGTTTATCGCTCTTTCTCAAAGACACCGACAGCAGCAGAGCGAGTGGCGGGTGAACAGGATTTGCCACGGGTGCTTGCCGCCTTCGATTACTCAGGAATGCCATTGCCGGAGACTCTGACATTGGGGAAATCAACACCAGTAATTGACGACTTCAAACTCGGTCTCCCAATGGACTGATGAAGATTCCGATGAGTCCGATCAGTGATATTGGGGCATTCCGCACTGGCCAGTGGGAGCTGGATTGGTTTCTGGAGGCAATTCGACGAGCGGTCACATGGACCATCGAAGACGGTGCGGTGTTTGATTTTCTGGCCCGCCCCTCGTGTCTGGGAGTTGTGGATTCGGAGTTTCGCGCAATTGATCTGATCTGCGATCTTGTACAAAACGCCGGTGCTGCGGCAGAACTGGCAACGCTGGATCAGATTGCCGAACGCGTTTCAGTAATATGATCGCTCTTCAGTATGAACGCTCGTCGGGATGAGACCAAAGTTTTTCAGAACAACGGAATCACGCGGCGAAGTTGAACTGTGCGAAATCAGGTCGATGACTTATTCGCAGACTTCGATCAGCGTATTGAGCCGTGTCAGTGTCAGAACTTCTCGGATATCCGCGCCGGCATTCAGTACCTGAACGCGTGGGGGAGACTCACCCATGCGACTGAGTGACACCAGCAGGCCCAGCATTCCGCTGGGCACCAGATGCACTCCGGTCAGATCGAACGCCACGATTTTGGAATTGTTGGAGATCAACAGCTGATTGATTGCAGCACGGTAGTTCGCCGCATTGAATTCGGATGGCACATCCTGGCCGCCGAAACCAAGCACCGTGACCGGCCCGGCGGCATAAACCTTTAGAACACCGTCGTCTGTAAGAGCACGCTGCTCCGCAGAATTTTCGGTAGCTCGTGAGCTGGGGGCTGATTCCGGCATACAGGCCTCTGGGGGTGTTCCGCTGGACAAAGGTTTTGCCGGCAGGAAAATCTTGAATCACTCAAACAACTAGAATAACGGGACGCCTGCCAGACTGTCTGCCGAGTGTCTACCCGGCAAGAACGGTTTTGCTAAAAACGCCGATGGTGTTGTGCGGGTTAAACTGGTTTTCCGGCGTGTTTTGAACGGACTGCAGGGGGAGCATCCACCAAAGGACTGTGTGAGCCGGAGAGTTTGTCAGGATTGCTGTCAGCAATGTGCGGACCATTGTGCCTCGTTTTTCAGGCAGTTCGCAGCTTTGCGGATTATGAGGGAAAGTCGGTGTCGCAGGAACGCGAATTTCGGACGGTCTACGCAGGTTCGCGTGGAACTGCTTGCGAATGGGATTCGTGCCGGGCACAATGGCTGTCAGAACGAATCGCCTGCCAACCCCTGCCTTCCTGTTTTCCAAAGACCAGCCGGTGCCTCATGTTGAACGTTTCAACTTGTGTTCGTAATGTAGCACGCTTCACGGGACAGCGATGGCAGATCGCGACGCTGCTGTTTCTGACGACAGCGTTCTGTTGTCCGCAGGCTGTTCGTGGCCAGGCAGCAACCGCACCGGCAGCAACCGCACCGGCAGGGACACCACCAGCAGCCACAGAAGCAAAACCGGATGCGGCAGCAGCACCGTTGAAAGAGGGCCATTCCGTCCACGGTGAAATTTTCAACGAGGGGCCTCGCCAGGCAGCCTACCTGATGCAGGGCGTGGGCACAGTTCGGTTCCCAGTGACAAGTTCTAGCGAGGACGCCGGGCGATTTTGTGCACAGGGTGTTGCCCAACTGCATGGCTTCTGGTATTTCGAATCGGAACGATCATTTCGCCAGGCGGCGATGCTGGATCCCGAATGTGCGATCGCTTACTGGGGCATGGCCATGTCCAATCGCGGCAACCTGAATCGCGCAAAGGGGTTCATTGCTGAGGCGATGAAGCGTCGCGAGAAGGCCAGTCGCCGGGAAAAACTGCTGATTGAGGCACTGGAGAGATTTCTGAACGCGAAGACCGAGAAGGACAACGAAAGAAAATCCCGCTGTGATCGATACGTGGCAGACCTCGAAGATATTTTGCTGGAGTTTCCTGATGACCTGGAAACAAAAGCGTTTCTTTGTGAGTTCTTCTGGTCGGGCAAACGTGACGGGCTGGAAATGACTTCCAATCTGGCTGTGGATGCGATGATTGAAGAGGTTCTGCAGGAAGAGCCACTGCATCCTGCCCACCACTACCGAATTCATCTCTGGGATGGGAAGAAACCAGAGAAAGCGGTGGAGTCTGCCGCTCGCTGCGGACTCGGAGCCCCGGGTATTGCTCACATGTGGCACATGCCGGGCCATATTTATTCTCGCCTGCACCGCTACCATGACGCGGTTTGGCAGCAGGAAGCATCCGCGCGAGTGGACCATGAGCATATGATGCGCGACCGGGTGCTGCCGGATCAGATTCACAATTTTGCCCACAACAATGAATGGTGCATTCGCAACATGATTGGCATTGGCCGATCGGAAGACGCTGAGGCACTGGCCAGAAACATGCTGAGTCTGCCACGTCATCCCAGGTACAACGACATCAATCGAATTGGCAGTTTTCGATACGGTCGAGATCGCCTGATTGACGTCCTGGAGGCGTTTGAGCGCTGGGAGGTGATGGCGGCCCTGCAGAATGAGCCTTCGATGCAGGATTCCGGAAACGTCGAAGAAGATCAGAAAATTGAGCGGGCCGTTGGTGCTGCGTACGCCGCACTGGGCAGGGTTGGGGAAGCGGCGGCTGTTCGGGACCGTATCCAGAAGTCCTATGACTCAGAACTTGAAAAGCAAAAGGTTGCGGTTACCGAGGCGGAAACCAAAGAGAAAGAGGCCAAGTCTGACGAGAAAGCGATTGAAAAAGCGAAGAAGGACGCCGAACAGAAGTTTGCTCAATCTCTGCGACGTCTGGAAAAAGCTCTGCAGGAAATTGACGGTCGAACGGCACTGGTCGGTGGTGATGCGGCCAGGGCCATGGATCTGCTCACAAAAGCAGATATTACCGCCGAACAAATGGCTCTTGTGATGCTGAAGGCTGGAAAGACTGATGAGGCGATCAAGAAGATTGGCGATCGAGTCAACTCACGTACCGGTGAGGTACTTCCGCTGGCTGTTCAGGTAGAGATTCTGTTTGCGGCGGGAAAGAAAGATGAAGCCCGAGCCAGCTTTGAACGGCTGCGAAAGTTGTCGTCGACAATTGATCTCGGTACTGCCCCCATGGCTCGTTTGACGCCGATTGCGGCTGAGTTCGGGTTTCCTGCCGACTGGAGACTGGCAGCTGAAGTTCCTGCGGATATCAGCAGTCGCCCAAATCTGGATTCACTGGGCCCATTTCGATGGGCACCGGGCGCTGCACCGCAATGGACATTGCCGGATGTTGACGAAAAGCCCAGGTCACTGGCAGACTACCGGGGGCGTCCGGTCATTGTGGTCTTTTATCTGGGATATGGATGTCTGCATTGTGCTGAGCAATTGAAAGCCATTGCCAAAGACTACCAGGGTTTCCGCGATGCGGGGCTGGAAGTCCTTGCTGTCAGCACTGACAAACAGATCAATCTGAAACGTGCGTACGAGAACCTTGAAGGGGGCTTTCCGTTCCCGCTTGTGGCCGATCCCGAGATGGTCGCGTTTCGGCAGTATCGCTGTTATGACGATTTCGAAAAAGCGGCACTGCACGGCACCTTTCTGATTGACAGTATGGGACGTGTTCGCTGGCAGGATATCAGCTATGAGCCGTTCATGAATACGGAATTCCTGCTGAAAGAATCCCGAAGACTGCTGTCCTTTGAACCGCAGACGGCTCCGGCTTCGACTGTGCCCGTAACAACTCCGGCCACGATCCCTGCGGTGACGGCTCGGTGAATCGCCGCACCGCAGTCGCTTTCAGAGACGTGAATTCTGTTAGCCGCTCTGCGAACAACGTGAGCGAAATTTGTCTACCGGCCGCACGGCTGACGTGGGGGTAATCAGTTCTCACTCTCTTGAAGGGCGTTGACGAAGGCATCGAGATGAGCGGGGAGCCAATGGATGGACGTTGCGACACCGTGCCCCATGGCCGCCGCCTCGAGAGGCATACCGAGAAACAATTTTTCACCGGACTCCTTGTAATCCACCAGCAGGTTAACACCATCGGCATGGCAGCGGGTCCCGTATTTCCAGCGAGCGCAGGCATCACGGACACGTTGGGAAGCGATCAGACGGGTATCCCAGTCGTGCACCGGGGGTTCGAGATTCTCTTCAAGCAGCAATTCCAGTTGTTGAATCGCCCTGGCGCCTGGTATGGAAGGCACATCGGTTCCGGCGATCGCAAAGGTCTGTACCCAATCCCCCCAAGTCGCGCCGAGCACTTCTGAGATTGGATAAAGCGGGAACAGCGGCCGAGCCCGTTCGGGGTTCTGTTGATCAAAGATGCGATGAAAATTCAGATGCACAAGGCCATCGAGACCGGTGGTATCCCAGCCATAGCGAACTGGAGTTCCGAAGGTCGCGACGAGAACGGACTTTGCGAGCGGATGCGGCGTTGCTGACGCAGACAGAGAGCGTTGAACGCGACTCCAGTGGTCCCCCTCGATCGGTCCGACGGCCGAGAAGAATTTTTGCACTGCCTTACGATCATTGGCCAGCAGATTACTGAGAATTGCGAACCCGTTTCCGGCATGGGAATGCCCCCAGAGCAGCGTTTTCTGGCCTGCCATCAGTGGCCGTTGCAGAAGTTGATCCAGCAGTCTGACAGCCAGGTCGGCCCGAGCCAGATGATGATTTTCGCTGGACCATGTGGGAGCCATGAGTTCGACACGGGGATCATCACCGACAAGCTGCTGAAAGCGATCACGAAACGCAGGCGTGTAGTTGCCCAGATCTCGAGCCATGTGAGCTAGAAAAGGACGCGTGTGCCTGGCAAGGGAATCCGCGGCGCCACTCAGCACTGCCGCAAGCGCTGGAACTTCCTTTGCGAAGGATTTCAGGGTTTCAACGACACCGAAGGGGTCATCGCCCATGAACGTTCCGTGCACCAGAATCACTCGCCCGACCTTCAGAGTCGTGTGCAGTTCCGGAAACGTTCTGTCTTCAGGAATGCCGGAATCGAGTGTTCGGAAAACGACAGGACCAGTGGGATTGGAGGGGTAAGGTTGATGATGAAAATGATTGGCTTCAGGCATAAACACCTTCCATCACAGAATTACTTCGGGCTGCGAATGGCTGAGAATTTCAGCTCGGGCATACCGGACGCATTTGTCTCGGGCTGGTATTGCACAGGAGTCAACTCAACCTGACCGTCCTCTGCCGTGATCTTCATTCGTCCGGATGAATCAAACTGCACAGGCTGCTGATTCGTCTGGTATCGAATCCAACCGGTCATGTTCCGGGTTTCACTCCAGGTATAAACATCGCGCCAGTTCCTGACCGGGACCAGCAGCGGATCCGTGTAGACGTGAGTTCGATCCGGAGCCGCGTAATCGACGCTCAACAACTTTTCGTTTTGATATTCACGCTGCTCCGAAGCCAGTGTCATGGAGCAGATCATGCCGGGAACGGAGCAGGATTCCCTGTTCAGGGCAAAGACTCCGATATCAACTCGGCTGGACCACATCCCTTTGCGCCAGGGAATTTCCTCCCGTTCGTGCCATTCGATAATGACCTCAGCGCGGCTTCCTGAATCATTCAGGGGGCGGATCTGAATTTTCTGCGGATCCCCCTGAAGCACCACCCAGCGGAACGAAAGAGGACTCCCGCGAAGATCAGAGCTGCCGGTAGCATCGACCACCATTCTGCGTTTTTTTTTCAGAGTCCGGAAGATCCGACCGACTGCTACTGGCGTATTCAGTGACGGCTCACCCTGACCCGCAGAAAAGTAATCAATTCCCGGGATCGCATAATCTTCGTCAATCACCTGCAGGCGAACGACGGGCGGAATCTGCGAAGGCTGCATCTGATGAGCCATCTGCACCATACGTTCCACATCAAGATCTTCGTGCTGAAACACGACCGGGTGAGCCCGTCCGGTGAAATAGTCGTCCTCCGATTGCACAAAACGCAATGATCTGCGGAGGACGTACTGAACCGTATGCATCAGCAAACCGGAAGACTCCAGCTGACGGCGAACATCGGGAGGGAAAGCGGCCAGTGTCAGTGCGATGGCCTTGAGAAAAGGCTGATCGGAACCCGACGACCCCTGGGACAGCAGCCAGAAGGGAACATTGACCGGAAAAACATCGCCGAATTCCGGATCAAAATCTGTGTGCTCCGGATAACAGTAAAGCTGATTTTTCAGATAGCTTTCTGCGGTCAGCGTAGCGTACAAGGGATCGGTCAGCAACATGCGGGCGTTACTCCGCCAGAATATCGGGGTTACGTAAGAGGTGGACGCATTTCCAAACGTGGGCAGATTGAATCTTTGTCCGGGGCGAACTCCGAAGTCCGCGTTGGCAGCCTGCACTGCGGGTTCGTATTCCACGAACGCCAGCGATGGAAACTCGGAATGCTTCAGAGTCGAATGATCGCGATCCCGATTATCGTAGAGCACTCCGGCAAACCCGGCAGAAGACTTCTCCGCAATCCACTTTTGCACGAGTTGGCCGACGGGACTTTCAGGTTCCACGTTTACCGCCCCCCGCTGAATCACGTCGGGTGTCGGAGGAACAAACTCGGTGATCAGCGATAGTTCCTGTTCATTCCATTGCGTGTTCTGTTCAGAGACAGTTGCAATACCACCGGTGATTGGCAGAGGTCCGGGGTTCTGAAAAGCGGACCGCGACGGGCGGACAGGGTGCCATGGAACTGCCGCTTTCTTAAGAACTGCGTCCATCTTTTCGACGTCATTCAGCGACTGCAGAACCGGCTCGGAAGCAATCCGCACCGGATCACGAAAGCCCAGGCTGACGGCCATATTCAACGCGTCGACCGCCCTTGCATTCTGCTGGCTCGCAGCCAGCAGGCACGCCAGGTGATACCATGCCATGGGGTCTGCAGAGTCCACTTTTGTCATGCGTTCCGCGATCTGCAGACACGCTGAAAACTCTTTTTGGCTGAGACACTTCTGCAGTTGCAGGTTCAACCGAAACATCTCAGCTCGACTCGCGGGACGATCGAACAATTCAGATCGCTGAACAAACGTCTTTGGCGGGCGTCGCTGCGAGTAATGTCGCAGCAGAGGCGCACTTCCCAGAAGAGCCAGCAACGCCAGAAGAGTCGGGATGCGACGCATGAAAATATCACCGAACGGAAGTGGGGGGCTGAGGGAGAGCAGCGGCGTCGGGCATGGACCGACGGTCCGGGAATCACTGACACGGGGAACGAGAGTGCCGATGAAATCCATAGACGGTCGAATTATGACACGAAACAACCATCGCCCGAGAAAAAGAAAGCCTGAATACCAATTATCTCCGGAAAACAGCCTGTTGTCTGAAGGGATCTCCGTAGAGGCACCCGCGCACAGATCGGAATCCCCAACAGACCTTTCCTGCAGAACATGGTAATGATTTCAGGTTTTCTGGGAATCGATCGCCCGAAAACGGTATCATGGGGCCGACTGGCAGAGGAACAGGTGTTCGCTGAATGTTAACGTTCAGAGGAAAGTCCGGGCTCCATAGGACACGATGGTGGGTAACGCCCACCGTCCGCGAGGATCGGGAAAGTGCAACAGAGAGTAAACCGCCGAACGGCAGTTTTCATGGCTATGGCCGCGAAAACCGCGTCGTGGTAAGGGTGAAACGGTGCGGTAAGAGCGCACCAGCAGACCGGGTGACCGGCTGGCTAGGTAAACCCCATCGGGAGCAAGGCCAAGCAGAAGGGAAAGTTGCTTTTTGGTGACTGCGAATCTGTCCGATTCGTCTACCTTCGGGTCGGCCGCTTGAGGTGCCGAGTAATCCGCATCCCAGAGAAATGAACACCCTCGACAAAACCCGGCTTATCGTTCCTCTGCCAGTCTCTTTTCACTCTGTCCATAATTGATAATCGCTGGCTGATTCACCTGGACGGTGGTGTTTTGTCAAAGCTTGAAATCGGGGTTCACCGACTTGAAACCGGGGTTCACCGTCATTCCCGCGCAGTCGGGAATGACGTAACCCAAAAACCAAGGTTTGACAAAGCAGTAGCGCTGTCCGGGGCATCGGCCGCATACCGCCAGATGACCGCACCCCCCCTAATTGCACTAAAACACGAAAATCAGGGACTGATGGGAAATTGCTGTTGACGAATTGTCGCTGGATCCGGCACGATTTGCCGGTTTTGCGCCTCAATCAAACTCTGAGTCGTGGCTTTTTCAAATTTCGACTCAAGTCTCAGAGTGGCGTCCGGAAGAAGTGAACTCCATTGAATCGGCAAGGGACTGCTGTGAGGCTTTATCGTGTTATCCTGCTGATTATCGCCCTCTGCGGTGTGGGATTGCGCAGTGACGCACAGCAGACAAATCGCTGGGTTGTCGAAGAAACTCGCGGAGAGGAAACACTGTATTCCGAGTTTCCGCTCGACGTGGCAGGGGTCTGGAAGCAGCTCGATTCCGTTTCTGACGAATTGAAAAACGCGGTCGGTATCGAAAGCTCTTCAGAGCCGGTGGAAGTCATCCTGTTTTCCACGCACGCCAGCTATGTGCAGTACCTTTCACAGAAGATTCCGCAGGCCAGAAACCGCCGCGCTATTTTTCTTAGAAACGGCGCCGTCAGCCAGATTTACGCGTGGAACAGCAGAACACTCATGACGGATCTTCGTCATGAAATGGTTCACGTGCGAATTCATCAGCACCTGCCATTTTTCCCTCTGTGGCTCGATGAAGGGCTGGCCGAGTATTTCGAGGAAGAGCCGGGAAAACGCAGTGTTTCCTCACGTCGCGATTCGGTACGCTGGAAGGCCAGGCTGGGAATGAGCCCTTCGCTGCGGGCCCTGGAAGGCTTGCCGTCCGCAGAAGCCATGAACGGAGATTCCTATCGAGACAGCTGGGCGTGGGTCAGCTTCCTCATCAACAACTCCGCAGAATCGCGAGATACCCTCAGAAAGTACGTAAAATTGATCTATCGGGGCGAAGCACCGGGGCCATTCAGCAACTTTGCCGAGGCAGAAAGTCCCGGTTTGACATCACGTGCAAACTCCTATTTCAGAAAAATGACAATTGTCGTAACTTTAGACTCAAGTGACCGGTAATCCTGTCGACGGCGGGAAATTCGGAAGGCCATTTCGGTAAATCACATAACGACACCGCTCTGCACGAGTCCAGGTGTCACGAAGATTTTTGTCTGTTGTTCTGAAGGAATAGACACATGACTGCAGTCCGCAACACTTTTCAGGGAATTCTCGTTTCGATTCTGGCCGCGGCGGTTCTGTTTCAGGGACCAATTGCGGCTGCTGCAGATCCAACCGCGATTGCTGTACAGGACGTGCGTCTTCGTGATGGCGGAGTGCTGATCACACGAGTTGTCGACCTGCAGGGAAAGCCAATGGTTGATGAGCAGGTGGTTGTGGAGTTCAAGGGAAAGACGATAGCCTCGGGCTTTAGCAACGAAAAAGGACTCGTCGCAATCACGGGACTGCGACCCGGACAGCACGCACTGGTGACTCGGACGGGAGCGACAACCTGTCGCCTTTGGATGCCCGAGACCGCTCCACCATCAGCCGTAAACACTCCCGCTGTTGTCAGCGACAGCACGCTGGTCCGAGGTCAGTTTGGTGCCTTCAACCTGCCAATGCTGGTCTACGCGGGCGTTAGTGCAGCAGCCCTTGTGATCGGTATCTCGGCGAGGAATGACGCCCAGGACGCAGAAGCGGCCGCCCGTCAGGCACAAAACCAGAATGAAGAACTCAGCAAAGAACTGACTGACCTGACAAATCGCGTGGAAGAACTGGAGAAGGCGGTCAGCCCATAGTCTGCCCCGACCACAGGATTTCAGTCACCGATACCGCGGCTGCAGTTACTGCAGCCGTTTTTTTTTGCAACGTCGGTACCAGCCTTCAGACATTCAAACTTCTCCGAGTCAATATCCCGGGTCAACACCCCGGCGACCAATTGAACCGGCTGACAGCCCCTCGGGAATTCGTAGCCAATCAGCGACAGCAGCTCACCTTACGATACCCATTCGGCCTGTACGCAGTTGGTAACGGTCTGTTGCTTTTCTGAAACAGCCTGATGGATCACCGCATCACCCGAAATGGCCGCGCCCACCGATCGTCTTTTGGCAAACTGTGGCATTACCCGGCGCCAGAAGAAACAGTATTCCGGATGTGCCGGACAAAGAATGTCAGATGGTCTCCGGTTTTCAAGGTGGACAGTAATAGTCTGATATTCATGGACGACCGATGGATTTTTCGGGATGAATATTTGAAAGACGGGGCACTCGCGTTCAGAATCTCGGATTGATTTTCCGCAAACACAGATCGTGTGGTTGCAGGATTCCCACTTGTTCTTTGAAAGGCTCCCATGAAGAAGGTCCTGTTTGGATTGCTCAGCCTGCTGACTGTTGCATCAGTGCTGCGAGCAGAAGACACATTCCTGAAGGTTGAAGACGCTGGTCCTGACTACAAGGTCCAGGGCGAATACTCTGGCGAACTGGACATTGACGGGCAAAAAGTCAAAGTCGGCCTGCAGGTCGTGGCCCTGGGAAGCGGCAAGTTCGACGCGGTCGCCTATCCTGGTGGCTTGCCAGGAGACGGCTGGAACGAAACCGATAAGGTGCGTGCCAAAGGAGCCACGGAAAACGGCGTGACAAAGCTGTCCGGGGATGGACAGGGAAGTGCGACAATCGCAGACGGTGTCGCAACGGTATTCTCTGCGTCCGGAGCAAAGGTGGGAACACTCGCGCGACTGGAACGGAAAAGCCCAACCATGGGAGCAAAGCCACCTGCGGGAGCCGTAGTGCTGTTTGATGGCACATCCGCGAAGAATTTTGAACGCGGGCAGCTGGCAATGGGTGATCTGCTGGCAGCTGACTGCGAAACGAAGGAAAAATTCGGCAGTCATCGCCTGCACATCGAATTCCGCACTCCGTTCAAGCCAGCGGCACGTGGTCAGGAGCGCGGCAACAGCGGCGTGTACATTCAGGGCCGCTATGAGTGCCAGGTTCTTGATTCCTTCGGCCTTGAAGGCGAGAACAATGAATGTGGCGGGATCTACTCAATCGCACGGCCCAAAGTCAATGCCTGCTTCCCGCCGCTCACATGGCAGACCTATGACATGGATTTCACAGCGCCCGTTTACGAAGGTGCTAAGAAAGTGAAAAATGCCCGCGTCACAATTCGCCAGAACGGAATTGTGATTCATGACAACCTGGAATTGCCCAACGGGACACCGGGTAAAAACCCAGAAGGACCAGGCCCTGATGTGATTTACCTGCAGGGCCACGGCAACCCTGTCGTCTACCGCAACATCTGGGTGGAACGCCGCTGATTCCAGCCGCTGTTCGTATCTGCCTGCCTTTGGGCACACGGCCCCCGAATCTCGCACTCGTGCAGTGATCCGGGGGCTTTTTGTCACCTGGTCATCCCAGAGAACCCCTGCAAAGATCTGTACCTGGCTCTGCACGCCGCAGACCGCCCCGCCCTCTGCATCCTGCAGGAACAGGCAGCCCTGCGCCCTGCATCGCACAAGTCCATGTGAACAGACACGGCAAGATCGTGTCCAAATTGCAGCTGAGTGTCAAAACTCGGGGCTGAACGAAGAATCTGGAGGCCTGTGAAGAGTCTCGTCGGCCCTCGATTTCGAATCACTATTCAACCTGCTTCTACCGAACGCACAAGCTCCGTACCCTCAAAATCCGCCGCCCCGAAATGCCCGCGCAAACCAGCGTCTATGCAAAAGGAGCATTCAGGAAGGGCAATTGCCCCACCTGGGAACATAGTATGGTCCGGGGTCACTGCACAGCGCCGCACCTCAGGTGCGGACGATATGTCCACAAAACTCCAACAGGGCTCCACAGGTCGCGACTTGCTGCAATTGAGTCGCATTGTGGACCAACATGGCATCGAGGCTCCCCGCGAGCGGGACGCCAGCGGCACACGGAAAGTGCATCAACGGTATGATGCCTGGCGAGCCGCAGGTTGCGGTATCCCAATCGGGCCGTTCGCCGCGAGTTGGTTGAAGGGGGACGACGAAACAGCTGCGAACACGGCCAAAAGTCGCGTGTCGCGAAACATGCTGAGCGTTTTTTCCATGCTGCAGATCAGAAACCGGCTACGCCCTAAGCTAACGAAAGAAAGAAAGAAATCCTCCGAGCTGGTCTTTCTGACATCGCTTCGTGATGCGAGGCAGCGGATGGCGGCAAACTGCCGCCGTGGACAACCTCTTTTCAGGGCCAATAAAAAAACGGCAGGCCAGTTAGAACACCGGCCTGCCGTGAAATTTTTCGTCAACGTGGAACTCGTCAGGGCAACGGTCGCCGAATTCAAACCCGATCTGAGGTTATCGGCTTGCGGTCACCCCGAATTCGAGAATCGCGGTGATGTGATCAGACAGCGTTGTTGTCGATGTTGGCAGCTCGCTTCGCACGGCGGCGTTGAACGAAAATTGCCAACGCAACCAAACCGCCAGCCACGGCAGATGTGCCTGGTTCTGGAACAGAAGAGTTGCTGTAGGTCGCGTTCTGCCAGCCAGTAGCATTCAAATTGCTTCCGCCAGCATCGGAAAACTGAAGTCGAACCAACAGATTCCAACCCGGATTCACCACGATCGTCGGTATAGTGAAGGACAACTTTGTGCTTCCGGCAGTTGCCTTGGTAACGGAGGTTGACAACGTCCTTTGGTTAGTCTCCAGAATATCTCCTGTGAACGCAGTTGTGTCGTAGGCCAGTGTAGTGGGGGCGAACTGCACATCCAGGAAGGCCGCCGTCGTCGAAGGGTCTGCCAGGCTGATACTCGACAGATCGAAGGCGGAAGCTGGCATCGGACCAGTACCATTCCATGCGAATTGAGCCCTGACCTTGGTGTAGCTTGTCACTCCGCTTAGTGCGCTTACATCCCACTGAGTAAACGCATCCGCACCCGAGAATGTCGAGACTGTTGACGGATCAAAAGTACCACCGGTGCCGGCCGTGTAGGTTAAAACACCAGCATTCGCAACGCTTTGAACGCCGCAAACAAGCAGCCCGAGCAGGGCTGCGACACGCAGACCTGACAACGCAACGTTACAAAAAGATTTCATCACAGTTTCCTTTTAATTCAGTGCCAAATTACCTGATAAAGAATAGGCACGGCACAGCGACACAGCGACTGCGTCTATGTACATCACACCTACGGCAGCACTGAAGAACATGCCAGACATAAGAATTCAACTTGCCGTAGACAAGGCCAGCGTTCGATGGTCGTCACAGTGAAAAGCAACAGGTATTCTCCCAACGCCGGAAAGCACACGGAGTGAGCCTGCGGCTTTAACGGAAAGTGACTGCCATTGAGCCAGCGATACTGAAAACCACCCTTGACCATGCCTAATTTGAAGCGACCAGTCACACCGATGGGTTTACCCCACTTTCAAAGAGTAACTTCAGATCCCGAACGAAAGTTAAATCTGATTGAGAAAAAAACGTTTCCGATAGAAAACGAATGGAGTTAAACGTCATATCCGGGCGAAATACTAAAACCCTCAAGGTTTCCCAAGGCTTCCGAATGCCTGCTCGCCTTCAATTCTGGCCAGCGACTTGGTTTCAGGGTGAGAGTGTCCTGCATTGAATCCCACCTTACAACCGTTACTTACGGGAAATCAGGCAAAGACGTGAAAGTCCGATTTCTGGCCGGATCGTTCGAATTTGGGGCGCCCCGCGATGGAATTACCCCACGCATCATGGATTGCCGAGGCTTCCGCGCGTCGCATCATCCAGTAACTGCGTCCATCCGCTTTTTCTCCCACGATAACCAATGACGTTCGTGCCAGCACTGCCAGCATAGAGCGGGCCGCAGGTCCTCACGACGCGGTGACTGGCAATGGGGGGGGAACTGCTACTTCAAAGCCTTTTTATCCGCGTGTTTCCTGCGAAAGGCTGTGGCCGCTTCCTGATCGCCGAGCGTTTCATACACCGCCGGCAGCAGGCGAATCGCATCGGGATTTTGAGGCTGCAGCACAAGGCTGCGCTCAAGGTCAGCTTTCGCCAGGTCCCACTGCCCAAGTGCCATTCGGACTTCGCCGCGACTTGCCAGCACATCCGGATTATCCGGGAACGCCTGAAGTGCCTTAGTGACGAGAGTCTGGGCTTCCGGATAGCGGTCGCTAACACCGGCACGCACAATGGCAAGGGCGAGATTATTCATGGCAGCCTCAGGAGCAACTCGCGACGCCTGAACAGCGGCATCCAGCCAGTACAACGCGTCCTGCCACGCTTCCTCGTTCAACGCCATGGTTCCTACGACCAGCAGCAGTCGTTCGGGACTCGCAAGTTCCGCACGGACTTTAAAAAGCCAGTTGTCAAAATCCTGCTCAGTCACAAGGGCAGATCGTCTGACTCGATACAGTCGCCTCGCTGCTGCACTCTGCGTCGTGTCACGGAGCAACGCATCTTTCAACAGGCTGAGCAGCTTTTCCACGTCAGCCGTGGCCGGGGCCTTCCATGAGACTGCGGCAAGTGACATGTCGCCGGGATAGCCCGAAAGCTGATCAAACTGCAACAGGGATACGAGTGCTCGCACCTGCTGACTTTCGGATGTCTCGCCGTTTTCTTCCACGGCAACCAGTCCCCGTTCAGGGTTGCCGGCGGCGGCATGGAAGAGAACTGCCTGGCGTTTGCGAGGCAGATCTTGAAATGGCCCAAGAGCAGCGACGGCGGCTTCTGCAGCCGCACCTGCCTGATCGACCTGACCAGACCGCTGCAACGCCGAGATAAGGGTGAGCCGCTCCTCAGTATCCAGTTGGCTGTTGTTCTGCAGCCTGTCGACAGCCGCTGCATAGTCCTCCGCCAGAAACAATGCCAACCCCTGCCCCAGTCGCACGCTGTCGTCGGTGCCGTCCTGACGCTGCCAGTAGTCCAGCACCTGCCGCACAACGGCCAGATCAAATTCTGCGCCTTCCAGAATTTTCATTTTGACCGACAGCTTGAGCGGGTTCATGAAGCCGGGGGCCAGCTGCATCGCCATCTGTGCGTCGTCAATAACTTCCTGCATGCGAAGAAACGCAAGCCCTGTGTTGACGCGTACACGGATCAGACGTGCTTCCGCTTCCAGCCGCCGCAGTTCGTCGCTGTCAATGGTGCTGCGAGCCGAGATGACGTTGTCAAGGGCTTCTTTGGTACGGCCCAGCAGCAGCTGCAGACGAACAATTTCCATGGTCCGCGCGACGTCGCCGGGCTTTTCGAGGTCCAGCTGCTGCAGTTTCTGGAGGTATGTTTCAAAACGGGCCTGATCCCCGATCTTGCGGCCAATGGCCCTGTAGAACTGCAGGAGCTGCAGATTTCGCTCGGGATCTTTATCTGCCGCATTGACAAAAGCTCGCTCGGCCAGCGACACTTCCCCAAGACTCAGATACGACTGTGCCAGCAGACTGAAGGCTTCCGCATTGTCCGGATCGGCATCGATTACCTTCAGCAGATGCCTGACCCGGTCGTTATCGGTCAGTGACACCAGGGGCAGCGGCGAGAGGGAATTCCGTACAAGCCAGAAATACGCTGGGGCGTAGGAGGCGGCTCCGTCTGCAGTCAGCGGCCGCAGTTGTTCAAGGCAGGCATCTCTGTCACCGTTCGCCCAAAATAACGCTGCCAGACGCAACTTCAGGGCGCCGAATTCAGGCTGCAGACTGATGAGTGTCCTCAGAGCTTCTTCCTGGTCCTGACTCTGACCGGCGGACGTGGCGATCTCCAGACGACTCTCGGCTCGATTGATCGCCGCCAATTCGCTTTTGCCCATCACCGACAGCAGAATCATGATGGCCAGCCCCAGCAGCGGGACGCCAGCTGCCAGACGCAGCAATGAACGGGAATCCCACCAGGCCCATAACGTTTGCGAGATTCCGGACCGCAAGGGAACCTGAAAGACTTCCAGAAACCCCGCAGTAAACCCTTTGGGTGGCAATTTGGCGAGTTCCTCTGGAGGCAGGAGACTGACCCAGCGATTCCAGAAATCCGCCAATGGGTTGATGCCACCATCAACATCACTGCCACCATCAACATCACTGCCACCATCACCAATGCCGACGTGCATCGGAGCCATCAGTGCGGTGACAAAGAAGTCGCTGAGCAGCAGTCCCACCACACCGGCTATCAATAAACCTGCGTGAGCCAGAGTGGGGGCCCATTCGCTTGTCCCGCCCCCCGAGTTCAGTTGCCTGAGGCAAAGCCCGACGATTCCAGCAGCACTGATAATCTGAAAGACCACACTCAGCGCCATAATCAGGAATGTCTGTGGCAGGGATCGGCGACGTACCAGAATCATCAACCACGCAACAGCAGTCAGCCCACCCCACGCAAAGGGACTATTACAGATCACTGCCGGGTCACAGACGCCGGATTTGGTGATCAGCGACGTGCCTTTCGTCCAGACAAGGTGACCTTGATCTACAGCGTCCAGCAACAGATTTCTGTTGATCTGCGACATCAGCCAGTGCCAACTGGACGCCGCCCATCGACCTGGTAACCATGCCAGCAGCAGCCAGGGGACACCGTACAGCAGCGGAGCGGAGGCCCCGTGCTCATCTCGGGCAGAAACGCCAACAGCAGTGGCGAGCAACCACAATCCGACAGCCCCCAGCCATGCTGATCCACGCAGCAACCCGGCCACCAGCACCAACGCACTCAGAGCCAAAAGGCCATGCGACGCAAGTGTGATCGTAAAACTGCCCCGACGACGTTGCCAGAGAATTCCTGCCCAGACAGGGAGCAACCCCAGCACTGGCCACCAGAATGGTTCCGTGACGCGGGCCGTATAAATCGGTACGGCGAGAAAAATATGCGCAGCCGCAAGAATCAGCAGTACAGCGAAAAAAGCACGTCGATTGGCCACGCGAAACTTCCGGACAAGTGAGTGGTCAAAGTTGTGAAACTGATGACTTGCTGAGATTGTTTTTTGAGCTAACAGCCAGCGCACGCATCCACCTGGCTATGTGTCGACGTCTCAGAACTTTCCTCACGATAAGAAACGGACGTAACGCATCGGAATTTTTCCCGGTGCACAGCTGCCGTCCGATTAAAAGTATTTCGCCGCACGCAACACACGGCCCGCCGCGAAAATTCCCCCCTGAGAAAGGCCCCCACTGTCGGATTCAGAATGGCCTCAGGGCAGCATTGATGCCAATCACCGGAGCATTCATCCGCAAAAGACGCGAACCGTAGATCCGCACGGTGCCTGCCCAGGGCGCGGTGTCTGCCCAGGGTGCCAGCCAATTGTCGGGGGCTCCGGGAGTTGAATCCCCAGGGGGATCTTTCGCACTCAAGCCTGCTGGGCGAACGCATGCATCACGGGTGAATGGCCCGAGACCTGTTGCAAGCAGATTCATGCTTTCAACAGCATTCCGTGACGCCATGTGACCGGGCCAACTGCCCAGAAGACTCAGCCGCCCCGACGACTCAGCCGAGCGCTACGCCAATGATGCGGCGTCGCAGCAGAGATGGTCCCACGGCATTCAGCATGCCGACGGACGAAGTCGACCACCACCCGACGGTGGCTCCGTTGTCGGAGAACAGGCTGGAACCTGGAAGGATCAGGCTGCGAGTTCCGCTGGACACTTTACTTTGCATCATCGTTTGGGGAAGCCCGGTACTGCCGGCTGTCATCACCCTGGCGACGCCGTTGCGGAATGTCATCCCCACTACGGCCTCGGTGGTGCCATTGCCATCAAGATCCGTTGTTGAGAGCGTCAGGCTGGTGATCACTCCGTTCTGACGCTGTAGATTCCGTACTTCGCGGTCACTGATCAGCGTCCGGCGTGTGACCTGCTGCGGCGACGCACTGTCCATGTCCATCATGGCCATCACGACGCCTCCCGATGACGTACGCCCCAGCACCACGACCTCATCAGATTCCTCATTGATCGCAATTTGTGGCGTTCCGGTCATGCCACGCATCGTCATTGACATTTCGATCTGACCGGTCGCGCTATCAACGACTCGCAGTTCATAGCCCCGAGTTGTGCTTGCTGCCAACACCATTTCCGCCCGCCCGTCATCATCAAGGTCGCCGATACTGAGGTCCATCGGGCCGTTCAATCGACGGCCAAACGGACTCATCACGGTATCCGTCAACATGCCGCCATAGACATTAAACGCCCGCATTCGCCGCTCGCCGCCTGTCTGTAGCACAACGATCTCCATAAAGCCGTCGGCATCCAGATCAGCAACTTCCACAATCGAATCTGCCGCAGCACGCGAAAACACTTCGAATTGTGAGATTGTCCCCATAGTCTCTGCATTCAAGACCTCCAGCATTGTGCTGTTGGACGCGGTACTTAGTAGCGCCAGTATCGGTGGCATCACATTCACTTCGACTCGACCCTGAGCTTCCACGCCCTCGGAATTACGAACGGTATAGGCAATCACATCCGTGCCCATGAAGCCGGCCGGCGGCTGATAGACGAGTTGCTGCGTTCCCGGGTCTACTGACAGCAATGCCGATGAATGCCCCCCCAGTTGTACATCCACGAGTTCCATGACATCCGAGGATACGCCAGAGGTGTCATTGTTCAGCACGTCCAGAAACGACACTTCCTTCGACGATCGAACTGTAAACACATCATCCAACACCTGCGGAGCTAACTCCTGTTCCTGAACACGGATCAGTAAGGAACTGCTTTCTGTTCCCACATTGACTCCGATGCTGGAGTAGAAGTAGGTGTGAATGCCCAGCCGCACACCTTCCGCAGCAGAAAATCCACGTTCCGGAACGTACACAGTGTCCGCCAGAATCGCGTTGACACCTTTCACTGACCCGTAGATCCACGCTGTTCCTCCGGGAAAGGCGCTGAATTGTGCGCTGTCCGGGGTCGTGTCTATCGTGAACTTCCCGGGAAACTGCAGTCCCGAGAATCCTCCGGATAACGGTGCCCAACTCAAAAGCACGCCCACATTGCCAGGCAGATTCCCATTGTACGCTACCTGGACAGCAGGCACACCCTCGGTGGACTTCAATGGCTGTGGCAAGCCCGCTTTCGCTGACAATTCGTCGATAGTCAGTAACTGGTAGATGTAAGGCGAGCTATCCTGTGAGTAATGTACTTCCACCTGTTGAACGGCAGACTGGCCCAGTACGTCGGTCACTGTGTAATCAAAAAAGTCCCTGCCCCGAAAATCGGGGCCGGGAACGTATTTCAGCACATCCCGGCCGCCTTCTCCGCCACCGACCATCAATTGAAGTGTGCCCGAGTTTGGCACACTTGTGTCACTAATTCGAAGGCCTGTGCCCGTGTCATTCGCCAGCACGTCAGCGATGACGCTGGGGAAACGAATTGCATCAGCCGGGAGTTCTGTCTGAACGATGTCCGGCTGCAAAGAAATGGCTGAAAGAAGTGCACGAACCTCAAGTGTTTCAGGACGAGAAACTCTTCCCTGGCGGCTACGGCGATTCATTGCAGGCTGGCCTTAATAGACTTGTGAAACACCCCACGCCAGACTCTTAGCTCGATGGAACACCATGGCCACCAGCAATCTGCCTAAATTCAGAAAGAATGGTCGCTGATTGCCGCCAAATCGGTTGTTTTGTGACTGATCAGAAGGTTTTTTGATCGACCAGTCAAAAGTCGCTGTTTTTCTCGATGGGAAAAGAAACCCTGGCACTTTTCCGACGGCCCGTAGAATGACCGGTCATTTGTCCCTGCACTGCGGCTGTCAATCAAGTAGATCTGAGATGATAAGCTCTTAGGCTGACGAAGCCCGTCCGGGGGTCACATCACCTGGCGATGGGGATAGTACCTGGACACACCACCTGGATATCGACCGGGCCAGACGATGGGGTAAATGGGACGGATAGGACCAATGATTGGCACCCCCCACATCGCAAGGGCTTTATCGGTCCGATAAGTCACATCCGTTCCATAAACTCCCCTGTCCCCGCCGCACTCAGCTGCATCGCAACTTCTGCCGCCTGATGACGAAACGGGATCGCAATCTTGTAAGCCACCACCGATGTCAGCATCTCTTTCTTCATCATGTCCACATTTCGACACCTCAAATTCTCGAGCGAAAGCATCACTTTAAGATCCCGAAGATCATGTTCCACATCATCACGTCACTGAATCACGTCACTGATAAAATTCAGCCGCACCTCTGGCACTGATCCCCAGCGTTGTCACGAGGCACAGCATCCTGCCGGTATCGAGTTCGACCTTATCCAGAAACACGTCCGCATTTCCATCCGCCAGAAGGTCTGGATTGTTACGACCAAAGGCGACTGGTAACAATGGGGCACCACTTCCCGCACTGCAATTCACTTCGCGTGCCAGAAAAAAATCCAGCGATCGGAGTGGTGTGAGCACTTCGGTAACTTGTTCATCCAGAGGCAGGCAAACGCATATCACGTCCCAAATCTTTCAGCAATGACCGCGCGTGGCACAGAGGCGATCGGGCCCAGTGGACACAGACGACAGCAGCCTGCAGCACCATAAATTACAGATGAATCGCAGACGTAATCCAAAAGGCCGTGCCACGTTCACTGGGCATCTCCCTTTTGCTGTGCCTTGAGTTGACGATAGCGATAGTTCAGCTGGAATATCAGAATCGCGATCGCCGGCGATACAAGTTGCCACACTGCGTTCGTCCCCGCAAGCTCCCGGACAATGAAGAGCACGGCAACGGTCAACAGGAATGGTCCCGCCAATGTGAGTAGCCACGCTAACGGACGATTGTGCCGAAACGCCGTCTCGTCCCTGACTGCCGTCACTTCTGTTTTGTCCGAGTTTATGGCTGGTCATACTCCTGAATGAGCGTGGACAGGCGTTGATAACGGCTTAATCGGAGACACGAAGTCATCCGCTTTGACCGTCAGAATGCTGCAATCGCATGTATCGAGTACTTTTTCGGCAGTGTTCCCCAGGAGCACCCCCTTGATTCCGCTGCGGCCGACCGTTCCGATCACAATCAGGTCCGCACCCTGATGCTGCGAGATCCGCCAAATCTCCTGCGATGGTATTCCCCATGACAAATGCATCTGAATCTGCTTCCGATCAACCCCCAGCAAATCGAGGAACGCTTTCAAACGCCTTGTTGCTTCCTCGCTGATCTCCTGCCGGAATGAACTCCCCGCTGGAATTCGGGAGATCAGGTCTTCGGGTACATCCCTTGAATCAATCACATGTAACAGATGGAACTCTCCGCTGGCCTGCTGAGCGATTTTCAGACCTTCCTTCGCGGCCTTCAAACCAACGTCCGAGAAGTCGGTTGCAGCCAGTACAATCTTAGGCGGGAGAGGGGACTCTGCCTTCACGATCCAGACGGAAGAAGGACACTTTCGAATCAACCGCTTCGCCGTGCTGCCCGCGAGGAACTGTTCCCATTTACCCGCACCTCGTGTGCCGGCGAAGACAATGTGATCGCCGTCCGCCTGAACCGCATGCGTAATTTCCACGAAAGGCTCGCCCACAATCGTCCTGAACTTCACGTCCAGATCCGTCGCATTCAGGTCCACGATGATGCGCCGCATCGTTGTTTCAGCCCTGTCATGCAGCGTGCGCTGATTGATTTCTCTTTCGTGCGGCCCCCAGTACACCGACTTGCTGAAATCCGGAATCGCATGCGCAAGAACTAGCGCCGCCCCGGTCTGTCTGGCCAGCCACACCGCCTGCTTCAGCGCCGCTGTGGCCGAGAGAGAGAAATCCAGTGCCACCAGAATTCGATCACAGCCTGGTCGGTCGTTCATCATCTGTCTCCTCTCAGGAGCATAAATTGCCATGCCTCAGGAACATTTTCAGACGTGATTCTTTCTCTGCAATCGCCCGTATCATTTTCCATACAGTGTCTGGATTGAGCGATATGCTGTCGATACCCCGCTCGAGAAGGAAGCGTACAAACTCCGTCAAGTCGTCGTGCCGCTGGATCGCAGATGCCAATCCTGCAGCTTTGGACGCGGCAGGTTGCGATAACCTGCTCCATTGTCTTTTTCACAGGAAAGGTTGTGCTCATTGAATAATGACGCGACGCTGTCGCCCTGCCCAGGGTGATGCACTGACATCCCCTGCATTTCGGTATACCCGCGCCTGCTCAGACTGGCCAGATCATGAGTGCCGAGTTTGGAGAGCGTCCAGCGAATACGTTTGTCGTACTTCGCTTCGCGGATGAAATGGCAGTGCGTTTCGACCATGATGACAAATCCATGACGCACTTTTACTCCCTTGCCGGTCAGCTCGCAGTCCATTTCTTTCAGCGACGCGTCGCTGCCACCAACGAGCCGTCCATCGGCGAAAGTACTGTGGGAAAAGTCGGTACGGAGGTATTGATAGTCGGATGTGCTCATTTGGATTGCACTTTAAAACCGGGTTAAAGAATGAAGCGAAGCCAATTTGTTTGTCTGAGCGTCCAGCACGGCGGCAAGGAAATCTCTGCCCCGACGGGCGCGGACGAGGCTGTTTTCCACGGACTCGTCATCACGTGCAGCCATTTCTATGATGAGTCCGCCGGCGAACTGATGTTGGTCGAGCTGATCTGCGACCCACGACCAGTCGATGCTGCCTTCGCCGGGAATAAGATGGGCATCCCAGTCTCCAAGGTTGTCGCTGATGTGCACCATCTGGAGATGGCCGGAAAATTTTTGGAACACGCCGTTCAGATCATGACTCAGGTACGCGTGCCCGGTGTCGAGACATGCGCCGACGGTGCAGCTTTTGATTTCTCTGAGCAGGAACAGCATGTCGCTGACATTTCCGAAGAGAAGATGCGGCAGCATGTTCTCCAGAAGCAGGTGTACGCCAACCTCGCAGCAAAATGCGGCCACGCGTTCGAGAGAAAGTGCGGCGTGCTTAATACGCAGAAGAAACTCTTCCCGCGGCGGACGGCCGGCACGCTCCGGGCCAGGGTGTAACACAACATTCTCCGCGCCAAGTAAAGACGCGGCGCGACAGGCGCTGATGAGCTCGGCTATGGCCGACTCGCGGAGCTGATCGTCTGGAGTGGTGATATCAATGCGGTCCGCAAACGGTGCGTGGAAGGAGATGGGGCGAAGCCCAAGGGACCGAATCATTTCCCCGGCGCGTTGCACTTCGGCCTCGTTGTGATAGTCCAGATGTGCCGGAAAGGAACAGACTTCAATCTCACGAAATCCGCTGTCACGAACCGCCTCCAGCACATTGAATATGCTGTGTCGGTAGAAGCACCCGGTGGACAGGCCAATTGGCCAGCGGGACATGCGGACTGGTTTAGTGGCGATTAGTTTCTGACTGAAAGGTTCCAGAGAGCAGATGCCCTCGACAAGGGGAAAGCAAAACCCTTTTTCACGCGTCGAGGTGCAGTTGAAGTCGATGAGCCTGTCAAGTCCGGTTTCGTAAAGTCCGGCAAACAGGCGAGTGAAAAAGTCGGCCCGAATAGCCGGGACATAGTCCGCCCAGTTCACGCCCCAGTGGAAACTCGAGTTTTCGAATTTCGACCTGATGAAGCCCGCAATGTGGCGGGGGTGCCAGCCTGCCGCCAGCAGACAGCGTGTGACCAGTTGCATGCCGGCGGGTTTTAACAGCAGATCATTGGGCCACGTGACGACATGACGTGCACAGGCTGGGAAGAGGTGCATCGGAGTGCGGTCATAGGTCTCTTGCCAGCGCTCTTTCGGATCATGTGTGTCGGCATAGAACCGTTCGTGAAAACTTCGCAGATGGGAGGTAAGGTAGTCCTTCAGCAGGCGAGCAGTGCCGTCGGATTGCTCAGGTATCTGCACGGACGCTCGACGTGCAAGGTCAATTACTTCTGTATTAATCTGCCGTACCTGAAGTGCAAGCTGTATGTCCATTTCGTGAAGTGGAATCGTGCGGAATTGCGGGATCTTTCCTTCCAATCCATGCCCGCGGGCGAAGCCATGTACCCAGGGCTTGCGGTAGTTTGTAAACGGCATTCGCACCATGCGCGTGTGGAGCGGATCACCATACTCGGAAACATCGATCGAAATGATCTCCCGCTGCTTCGAAGCGCATGGTCCCACCTGCACGGCCGTAATCTCCACCGGACACCCTGACAGGGGCTCAGCAGCAGCCTTCACCCGATGTGCAACATACTCCATGATGAGTGAGATGGCCGCAAAAGACCGGTGAGCGTCGCGGTCGATCATCGGTCGCAGGGCGGATGGCACACGCTGCTCGCAGTCATCCAGTAATTCAGGGGTCGGACACAATGCCGCAATACAGCCCGCCAACGCCGTTTCTCGGCTGATGCGCCAGACGAAGTGGTGGCCCTGCCCCGTAATCATGTGCAGAGGCTTAATACCCCATTCCACCAGCAGCGTCTCGATCTCGCGTATCGCGGGCTCCTGCAACTGAAAGGCCCGAGTGGGATTTAGAAAAGCCTCTGCTGGTGAATCAAAATTCACATACTCGACGTCCAGGTGGAACAGCAGCGACGAGGTGTCGGCCAGAGATCGGGCGATGTCCAGATCCCTGCTGAGAAAATAGTCCACATCTTCAGGCGGCCGCAATACATTCGGATCGTACTGGCGGCCATCAAATTGCGCGATGTAAACCGCCGTGACAGTCTCGAGCGTATCGCCACCAAGGAACTCAATAAGGCGTTTTCGCACGATGGAGTTGGCATAAACAGCAGGCATGGTGACCTCGAGGGATGCGGTTACCGATTGATCACGGACGCAGGATGTCACAGATTCGAACGATTCACCTCATGGTTACCCCAGGGCAAGGTTCGCGGTTTGCGCGTGCGAGGATCCTCCCGGTCGACCGGCTTCCTGTTGTAAACTACAGTGTTCATCATTGTCGCAAATCCTTCATCTCGGTATCACGACGAAAGTCGATAAATGAGCACCAGGGCCCCGAGGATCAGTAACAACGATAACGTATCCAACACAACAGGCCGCAGGGAAACAGCAGATGCCGCACTATGAGCAGGAATAAAGTCCATTGGCATCATGACTAATCGTATGGATTGCCTCAGGTGGTTGCAGTAGTAAAAAAACACAATGGGTATCAACGTTATGCATCCTGGGTGCCGCTGTTTCCCGAAAAATTTGCCGCAGAATCACGTCGTGCGGGCGTCAGAGATACGATCACACTCGAATACCCGGTATGCGAACTCGGCGAAAATCGAGCATTATTTACCCCCTTGACTTTAGCATTACTGCCAGCAGTGCCATGAGCAGTTCTGCCCCGAGTTGTGAAGCCATACAAATAGTGGAACCAATGACGGCCCCTGCCACCTCAGTGCGTGCAGTTGAATTCACGCGCAGTTCGACGAGGTTCCTTTCAATTGAGTGTAAGAAATCCTGCGTGCGTTGCCTTGTTAAACGCGTATGCAACTGCTGGTGCGCAGCATTCCGGAAGTGTCGAAGCGGCTCCAATAAAATGCGGCACGTGGACTTCAGCGTCGACAACGGCAGGGAGTTGAACACCCGACTTCCATTCCTCCCGATTGGCAGCAGTGAAGTCCATCGTAGAAGGCAGGGATTTCGGAGACTTCAATGCGATTATCCCTTGAGGTCGCGGACTGCTGACAAAGACTATGGATGCAGCTGCCAGGTGGCCTGTGAAATTGGGGAGACATAGTCATCAGGTTTGACGGTCAGGATACTGCAGTCACAGGTGTCCAAAACACGCTCGGCAGTGTTGCCCAGCAGGACGCCTTTCACGCCACTGCGGCCAACCGTTCCCATCGAAATCAGGTCGACATTGTGTTTGCTGGCAATTCGGCCAATCTCCTGCCACGGATAGCCCCATGTCAGATGCGAAGTAATATTCACAGAAGCGGGGACAGAGGATGCAATGAATGCTTCAAGTCGTTCAGTCGCCTTCTGATTGATTTCATCGCGCCCCGCGCGGCCTTGCGGCATGCGATCAAGCAGGTCGTCACGGACGTCGCCGGAATCAATCACATGCAGCAGATGAAATTCCGCCCCCGATCTTTCGGCCAGCCAGAGTCCCTTCAAAACTGCCTGACGACTGACATCTGAAAAGTCCGACGGAGCCAGAATCACTTTCGGTGCCTGAGCATGCTCTGCTTTTACGATCCAGACGGCTGAGGGACACTTACGAATAAGCTTCCTTGCCGTACTGCCGACAAAAAACTGCTTCCAGCCCGAGAAGCCGCGTGTCCCGGTCATGACAAGGTCGTGCCCTTCCTGCTGCACTGCATGGATGACTTCGACAAAGGCCTCACCGAGGAGAGTTTCGCTGCTGATTTTCAACTCCGACGGTTTGATTGAGGCAATCTGATCACGAAGCTTTTGATCCGACATGGAGCGAATCTCTTTTTGAAACAGGTCGCCCTCACCGGACAGAATATCCCGCTTTGCTTCGGATGACGTCACATGGGCCGCCCTGCGAAGATCTTCAATCGCATGTGCCAGCACAAGCCTGGCTCCGCACTGCCGAGCCAGCCAGATGGCCTGACTCAGTGCTGCATCGGAAAATGCAGAAAAGTCGATGGCCACCAGAATACTTTTAAAGCCATGATCAGCAACAGGCATGACAACTCAATCCTCATCAGAAACAGCGTCCGTCTCAGCAAAGTATCTCGCTGCAACCTGCGTGCCATCATCGCCAGATGACAATTGGGGATTTCAATTGCCCAAACGCAGGTGCGTATTCGCACTCATGTGCGATGTGTACTCACGTGCCATGTGCTGCCACGCAAGCATACCTCCACCTACCCGGGACCTACCCGGTGCCATGCACCTTGACAGAGGATATGAGTCTTTTTACAATTATGTGGCGGGTTTTCTATTGGCGTTTTTGCGGAGTGACAGGTATGCCACGGGTCAATCGTCGAGAGATTATTGCGGATGGGGAAATTCAGGTGTTCCACGTCGTTAACCGCTGTGTCCGCAGGACGCATTTGTGCGGGAAGGATCGGCAGTCGAAAAAAGACTACTCGCATCGCAGGGAATGGATTCGCCAGCGGCTGGAATTCCTCGCAGGTATCTTTGCCGTGGATATTCTGGGTTTTGCCGTGATGAGCAATCATCTGCATGTGGTGGTCAGAACCCGGCCGGATGTTGTGACGCCCTGGTCCGACGACGATGTGGCGCGTCGGTGGTGGAGTCTGTTCCCCAAGCGAAAAAACAAAGACAAATCGCCGGCGGA